>CAZCGB010000264.1:0-4886 GCA_964498045.1 uncultured Isosphaeraceae bacterium | reverse complement strand
TCAAGACCGCGTTCCTTCTTGCCGCCCTCTTCGGCCTGCTGGTGTGGGTCGGTTCGTTCTGGGGCAGTTCGGGCATGATCTTCGCCGGCGTGATCGGCGTGATCATGAACTTCGGCGCGTGGTTCTTCTCCGACAAGATGGCCATCGCCGCGATGCGCGGCCGCGAGGTTGATGAACGCACGTCGCCGGACCTGTACCACATGATTCGCGATCTCTCGCAGCGCGCGGGCCTGCCCATGCCGCGGGTGTACATCTGCCCGCAGGAGGCTCCCAACGCGTTCGCGACCGGGCGCAATCCGCAACATGCGGCGGTCGCGGTGACGATCGGCGCGCTGCGTCTGCTTGATCGCGATGAACTCGCGGGCGTGATGGCGCATGAACTGGCGCACGTGAAGAACCGCGACACGTTGACCAGCGCAGTGGCGGCGACCATCGCGGGCATCTTCAGCATGCTCGCGCAGTTCGCGATGTTCTTTGGCGGCGGGCTGAACAATCGGGAAGGCGGACATCCGTTCGCGGCCCTGGCGGTGATCCTGCTGGGTTCTGTTGGCGCGGCGCTGATCAAGGCGATGATCTCGCGCAGCCGCGAGTTCGTGGCCGACGCCGATGGAGCGCGAATCGCCGGATCGCCCGATGGGTTGGCGAGTGCGCTGCGGAAACTGGAGCATTACGCCAAGGGCATTCCCATGGACAATCCCAACCCGGCGATGAACAACATGTTCATTGTCGAGCCGTTCATGGGCGCGACGCTGACGAACCTGTTCGCCACGCATCCGCCGACGGAGAAGCGCATCGCGGCGTTGCTTGGCGGGCGGTAAGGATCGCCGAGGAATCCGGATCGCACAGCGGTGAGCGTCGTTCAATGCGACAGCGGTTTCTAAAAACGACAACGGCCTCCGAGCTGACTCGGAGGCCGTGACATTGACTGCATGAGTCGTTTCTGTGAACCTTCCGCAGCTCACTTCACGACGGAGATGGAATCAACTTTCCATGTTTCCGAGTTGTCATCGGCGCTGACGCGCACGCCGGTCCAGGTGACCGTTGCGCCGATGGGGATGTTGTTGAGTTGATCGGTGAGGTTGACCTTGGACTGGAGGGTGATGACGGTGTTGCCGTCGTGGCCGAGGATGAGTTGGCAGGGCTGGTTGGCTGCGGCCTTCAGAGCGTCGAGCTTCTGCTGCTTGATGGCGTGGAGCGTGGCGTAGCGAGCTTCGACTTGGGCATCTCCGCTGGCCTGGCCTGCCTGACCTCCGCCGCCGCCTCCGCCGCCGACCTCGCTGCCGCCGCCTGAGCCGTCGTAGCCATCGACCCCGCCGCGCTGATATGAGACGCCGCCTGCGCCGGCCGCCTGCGCCATCTCACTGATGGCGCTGTCGGCCTTGTTGTTGACGGTGTTCATCAATGCGGCGCACTGCTGCTCGAGTTCGGTGATCTCCTCCTGATTGACATTGGGGTTGGTCACGTTGTGCACGCTCATCATGACCATCTTGCGCGTCGGCGCCGCGTTGGCGTTCTTTGTGGAGTTGATCGCGCCGTCGCCGCCCGCCGCCGATTCCAGCCGATCGATGCGCAATCCGAGTTCGGCGATGGCGTCGCGCAGGGCCTGCAGTGGATCGTCCTGGGTGAACGCCATCAGGCCGGCGAAAGCGCTGAGTCCCAGCGCCGCGATGAGAACCTTTCGTTTCATGATTGATGTCCTAAATGCTCGAGAGTGAAGATGAACTGGATTTCCAATTGAACGAACGCAACGGCAGGCCCGCATCCGTGCGAACGTGTCCCGCCACGCGATGAATGCAGAGAAAGTTGGCAGCGCAAACGCCGTCACATTCTCTCCGGGGATTCCGACTTCCTGAAAAGAGTGTTGTGACCGCCGGATTCTAATGAACGTGAAAGTCGCTGTAAAGCCTCTGCGGCTTGGCCAGATCCGGCTGCGGCACCTCGATCCTGGCGCGATGCGACGTCAGATGAGGCGTCCATTCATGCGATTCGATCTTCGCGCGACAAGCGCAGACATGCGAATCCCGGCCGATTCCGCGTGCCTTGGACTTGACCGCCACCATCGCCGTCAACTGAAATGTCACATGAAGCGTCGCTGACGATTCGTTCCTTGGCGAATGCAGGACAATGCGAATTCAACCGTCCGCGATCGTGGGCGGCACACATCTCGGGACATTCACTCGACAAAAGGAAACAGCATGAAACGCCTTGCGTATTTCGGACTGGGTACGGTATTCGGATTGGGGATGCTTGCATTGGCGGCGCAGGCGCCATCGCAGGATGCGCCCAGCAGCAAGACGCTGGCGGACGCCGATGCCACGATCTACGCGCTGACGTTGCGCGTCGAGGGATTGGAGAATCGCCTTGATCAGCTGGAGGCCGGCGGCGCACAGATCGCGGCCGTGGCATCCGCCGGCGCGCCGGTGATGAAGGTCGAGTCGATCGAGACGGTGCAGCCCGACGAGCAGACCATGATCACCATTCGGCAGTTGGAATTGGACGTGACCGGCCTGGATCAGCAGGCGTCGGCGATGACTACAGCTGCAGCGTCGATCACCATTGACAACGACCCCGACACCGAAGCGAGCGTCCGGAACTCGTCACTTCGTCAGCAGGCTTCGCTGAAGAGCCAGGCCGGCGACTATCGCCGCCAGGCCAAGCAGAAGCGCGAGGAGATCAAGAAGCTCAGCGCGCCGCACCAGATCATCAAGGGATGGAGCGGAAAGAAATCCGTTGAGCTGCGAACAGAACGTGATCTGTCAGCGATGCTCAAGGATGTCAGGATCGGGTCGTTTGTCACCGCAAAGGGAACGCTGCTTGACGCCGACGACTCCAGCGCCACGGCTGTGATCACGAGCATCACCGTCGTGTCAGCGCCGGCCAATTTCACTGATCGCCCCAAGTGACTCCGGAATTGACGTGCATCGGCAGGCGTAGGGAAACCTACGCCTGCTGCTTCTGCGTGCGATGGGTCATTTCATCGACCACCGAGCGGTACACCTGATCGCAGCGGCTGGCCGCACCATCCCAGGTGATCTTGCGGACCTCGAATGAGCCGTGCTCGCGCAGCGTGTTTTGCAGCGGCGGATGGCGAAGGACGGCGATGATCTTGTTCGCCATGTCCTCGATGTCCCAGAAATCGCACTTGAGAGCGTGCACGAGCACCTCGCTCACGCCTGAGGACTTGCTGATGAGCACCGGTACGTCGTGGCCCATCGCTTCCAGCGGCGCGATGCCGAACGGCTCGCTGACACTGGGCATCACGTAAAGATCAGCGAGCGAGAAGACGCGCTGAATGTCCTTGCCGCGCAGGAAGCCGGTGAACAGGACCTTGTGCCCGATGCCCATGTGCGCGGCCATTTCGATCATGCGGGCCGCCTGGTCGCCCGAGCCGGCGACGACGAACTTCACATCGTCCATGTACTCCAGCACACGCCGCGCGGCCTGGATGAAATACTCCGGGCCTTTCTGATAGGTGATGCGTCCGAAGTACAGGACGATCTTGTCCTTCGACTGGATGCCGACGTTGTACTCGCCCTGCGTCGGGTCGAGATCGACGCCGTTGTACACGACCTCGACCTTCGGATCGGGCACGCTGTAGCGGCGGACGATCACGTTCTTGGTCAGCTGGCTGACGGCGACGACGCGCATCGCGCCGTGCATGCCGCGTCGCTCGATGTCGTAGACCTTCTGATTCACATGCACGCCCGAGCGATCGAACTCCGTCGAATGCACGTGCACCACCAGCGGTTTGCCGGAGAGCGCGGCCACCGCGAGACCGGCAGGGTACGTCAGCCAGTCATGGGCATGAATGACATCGAACTTGAGATTGCGCGTGGCGGCGAGGCAGAACTCTCGGAAGCGGAAGACCGTTTCAAGAAGATCGCCACCGTAATCCGCACCCGCGGGCGGAACCGGCGAAACGGCGCCGGTGTCCTTCGGCGGCTCGCTCGATGCCTGTAGTTGGTCATACTCAACTGATTCCGTCTGCACATCGCCGGGCTCGATGGTTTCGTGCTCAGCCAGTGCGCGACGAACGCCTTCGCGGATCACCCAGCGCCCAACCGGCTGGTTGCCGGCAGTGCGCTGATATGGACTGACGAATCCAGCGGGTACGCCAAGGAAGCGCACGTTTGCGAACGGCTTGTTGACGACGGTGGTGGTGCGAACCGATTCGGTGGCAGGAATATGCATTGCACCGCTGGCGGCGGCGCTTTCGTCCACGTCACGCGCAGCGACATCGCCGATCGACAACGGCGGAGCCGGTTCTCCCGGAGCGCGTGGCGGCTCTGGGCTGAGCAGATTCACATGCGAAGCCTGACTGCGGTCGATGGGCTTGGGCAGCACAAACGTGACGTTTACGCCGCGCCGATCCAGAGCCTTGGTGAGGCCGTGGCATGCCGTGCCGAGCCCGCCGGAGATGAATGGCGGGAATTCCCAGCCGAGCATCAGCACATGCATGATGATCGTCCTTTCGCGGCACGATTCATTCTTCGTCGCCCCCCGACATGTCGCCGAGTTCGCGGAACGCAGCCTCATACGCCAGAAGGCACGTTGTCGCGGTGGAGATCGCCTTGTCCTCAGGCTGCGCCTTGTCAATCGGGAGCGGGCTGACGAATGTGTACAGCATGTCGTCGCTGCGGAAGTGCTTCACCGACAGCGGCTCGCCCGCGTGACCGAGTTCGACGAGTTCCTCTTCGATCAACTCCTCAATCGGATCGCCGTGATGCATGAGATCGGCTTCAATGGATTCGCTCAGCCAGCGATTGGGGGTGACGAGCGAGACACTCCATCCGCCGTGCGCGGCAGGCTCAACGCGGTACCAGGCCTCCTCGGCGGCGTCGCGGGCCATGCACGCGAGCATGCCGCGATCGAGTTTGACTTCGGCG
>CAZCGB010000263.1:0-4890 GCA_964498045.1 uncultured Isosphaeraceae bacterium | reverse complement strand
GCACATACATGCCGACGGAGCAGACGATGGAATAGAAGAACAGCACCTGGCCGGTGAAGCCCTGGATGAATGCCAGGATCGGTTGGGTTGACGGATCAAGTTGCTTGATAATGATGCCGCCGCCCGAGAGCGTCATGCCGGTGAGCATGGCCGCCCACGCGCCGGCGGTGGTGCCGCGCTTCCAATACAAGCCGCCGATGATGGCCGAGCCCGCCCCGCCGACAAACACCGCGCCGGTCAGGGCGAGGAACATCTGCACGTATTGCGTCGGCCGGTACATCATGCTGAACATGAACACGAACGCCGCCACTCCCAATATCGCAAAGCGCAGCAGCCGCAGATGCTGCTTCGTCGTGAACGGCTTCCTGCGGAACGGAAGAATGATGTCCTGGATGAGGATCGATCCCCACGAGTGCAGGTAGGTGTCGCTGGTGCTGACGAAGCAGGCGATCATGGTGGCAACGGTCAGGCCGAGCATGCCCGCGGGGAGGATGGCGGCAAGCACCAGCGGGGCGCGCTGGCTGTTGCGCTCGGCTTCGCCCATCGCCGCGAGTTGCGACTGCACGCCTGCGGAGCTCGCTGCGAAATCGGGATGCTCGAGAAACACGTGCACACACACGGGCACGATGATGGTGATGAGCATGAGCACGCGGAAGCGCCAGCCCGCGAGGATGTTCGCCATCTTGGCTTCGTGGGCGTTTCGCGGGGCGGAGTTGTAGCCAGCCGCGCCCTGCCAGCCGAGCATGCCGTAGAACAGGATCACTACGGCGATGAGGTAGAACACGACGTTGAAACTCGCTTCTCCGCCGATGTCAAACGGCTGCACGAGCGATTGCGACGCCGGCTGAGCGAGCAATGTTTCGGTGATTCGATCCCAGCCGAAATGCCAGAGCAGCCAACCGATCAGAACGGAAAAGGCCAGGAACGCGAAGATGCCCTGGATGCAGTCGGTGACCATGATCGCCAGCAGCCCGCCGAGGAAGACAAACGCCAGCGCGATGGCAAGCATGCCGATCATCAGGACGGGAAACGTCGCCAGTTGTATGCCTGCGACCTGAAACGACTCTGGCATGTGGCACAGCGCCATGAAGAACTTCGCTTCGACGGCTGGGAATATCCCGAAATTGATGATGCCCGACACGAACGCCACGATGCCAGCGAACACGCGGAAGTTGCGGCTGTAGCGCATCTCCAGGAACTGCGCGACGGTCATCGCCCGCGTCTGACGGAACCGGTAGATGACCCAGCCGCTGAGCGCCATGACGATCATGGCGGGTCCTTCCATCAATCCCCACCAGATCTGCGTGTAGCCGATCTGGTAACCGACTTCGAAGTAACCCACAAGCGTAATGACGCTCAAGCCGGCCATCTCTTTGGCGATAGCGACGACGTAGCGCCCGCCGGAACGGTTGGCGGCGAGGAACGCGGTGACGCTGTTGGTGTAGCGCGTGGTCTTGACCGCGAAGAACAGCAGCGTGAGCAGCAGTGCGCCGCAGATGGCGTAATCGATGGGCGCCAGGTTCATCCGCGCGCTCCCGGGGGAACTACCTTGGTGGAATTCACCACGGAGATCACGGCGGACACGGAGGAGGCGAATGGGGAGGTGTGATGACGGACGATTGCCGCAAGCTGACTGGCGACTGACGGCGATCGCGGAACGGTCGGCCGAGGGCGGCAATCATGGTGAACGTGTGTCATTCGCTTGCGTTCCATTCAAGGACCGGCGTCATAGGCGCTGACGGCGGAAATCAGCGGCGTGGCGCGGGTGTCGATGATGTTGACGCGGATGCGCGTGGTGGTGAACGACTTGAATCGCAGAATGCGTTTGTGGCCGATGGTCGTGCCGCGCGCCAGTTCCTTCCAATTCCCCGCGGAATCCAATCCGTCGACGGTGAACGATTTGATGCGCTGTCCGAGCGCGATGGGCTCGCTCAGCGAGATCATGTTGATTGGAGCCGCCTTAGCGAACTTGAATTCGATCGTCGCGTTCCGGGCTTCGCCGGCGGCGCGCCAGAAGGTCTCCGTCGAGCCGTCGATCACCGCAGCCGCATCCGCGCCGTCCGGGCTCGTCGCTTTCACGCCGGCATCGCGCAGCAGGTCGTGCGCGAACATGGCATCCAACTTCGCCCGCCATTCCTTGAGCCGCGCGACATCGTTCTCATGCACGAGTCCGCGACGATCGACCGGCAGATTCAACAACAGATTGCCGTTGCGTCCGACCGATCCGAGATAGATGTCGATCAAGTCATCCACCGATTTGACTTTGTCATCCTGTTCGGCGTGATAAAACCACCCCGGCCGGATCGACACGTCGCATTCCGCGGGCAGCCAGTGCGTGCCGTCGATGTCGCCTTCGTTGAGTTCGGTCTCCTTGTTCGGAATGCCGGGGTAGAACGCGTCGCGCTTGAGCATGCTCCAATTGGTTTCGCCCGCAACGCCGCGCTCGTTGCCCACCCATCGCACATCCGGCCCGGCGTCGGAGAAGATCACCGCGTTCGGCTGGCATTCGCGCACGGTGCGCACGAACAGCGGCCAGTCGTACTTCTGCCGCTTGCCGTTGGGCCCTTCGCCGCACGCGCCATCGAACCAGACTTCAAAGACATCGCCGTACGAGGTCAGCACCTCGCGCAACTGCGACGCGAAATACTCGTTGTACGGCTGACCCGTTCCATATAAAGGATTGTTGCGATCCCATGGCGAGAGGTACACGCCGAACTTCAAGCCGAACTCACGGCAGGCGTCGGAGAGCTCGCGCAGCACATCGCCCTGACCTTCCTTCCACGGGCTGTTCTTGACGGAGTGTTCAGTGCGCGCGCTCGGCCAGAGGCAGAACCCATCGTGATGCTTGGCTGTGATGATGATGGCCTTCAGGCCGGCGTCGCGGCAGACCCGTGCCCACTGGCGGCAATCAAGTTGCGACGGATTGAAGACCGCCGGGTTCTCCCGACCTTCGCCCCACTCCACATCTGTGAACGTGTTGGGGCCGAAATGCACGAAGGCATACGTCTCCAATCCGCTCCATGCCAGTTGTTGCGGC
Organism: uncultured Isosphaeraceae bacterium; assembly: GCA_964498045.1. Taxonomy (GTDB): domain Bacteria; phylum Planctomycetota; class Phycisphaerae; order Phycisphaerales; family SM1A02; genus DATKJG01. Next base: position 1,853 of record CAZCGB010000263.1, on the reverse strand, counting down.
GAAGGCAGCGGCGGAAGCGGCGCGGGAGGACTCGCGCGCGGGGTGGCGGGGGCGGGGGCGGCGGGCATCATGGTCGCGGCGATGGTGATGATGAGAAGCGTGAAGGCGATCATCGCGCAAGCGGCGTCCTTGACAACATCGCAGGTTCAAGTTCCTTCACCGCTGAGCCGGCCGGCCCCATGCGCAGCCTGCACTCCACGCCGCCGGACTTGTTGAAGTGCTGAACCTGGATGCTGTGCGCACCGGCCGCCAACGCGATGGAGCCGGTTTTCTCGGTTGAGGAGTGCAGGCCGTCATTGTCGATGACGACCTGGTCGTCGATCAGCAGTCGCGAGCCGTCGTCAGATGACAGCGCGAACACATACACGTCGTCCGCGGGCACGGTGATGAATCCGAAGAACATCCGCGCGATGCGCTCCTGCGAACGGCCGCCCGGCAGCGCGATGCCTGTGACGTTCTCAAATGAGGTGCGCTGCAGTTTGCTGAAATCAGGAAGGCGGCTCCACTCGCCCGCATAGGTCATGCAATACAGTCCGGGCTCCATCGCCGCGCCGGGTGTTTGAGCCGGCCGCGGCGTCACGCGCGTGAACAACGCCTGCGCCACGCCGCTGGCGGGCTTGCCGCCATGAAACGTCCGGGCTTTGAGTGTGCAGGTGTTGGCGATGGTCACACTCTCTCCGGCGAGCGGCGAATCCATCGTCGGTTCGCTGCCGTCAGTGGTGTATCGCACCTCAAGCGGACCATTCGGCGCGGCGATCCTCACCGCGAGCGGCTTCACCAGCATCTGCGAACTGCTTTCGATGGTGGGCAGATCGTAAATGATCGGATCCCCCTGGACGTTCAGCGCGATGACGGGACAGATCGCGTCGGGCGCAACCGCTGGCACGGCGATGCGCAGGTCGGAGCCTGCGCGTGAAACCGCAAGCGTGGTCGCGGCGTCACCGAGGAGACTGGCGCGGAACTTTTCGTTTCCCACGCCGGGCACGGTCAACAGGCCGTTTGTGGGCCAATCGAACACGTGCAGGTACAGCGTCGTCTCCCCATCCCCCCTACCACCCGCAGCCGCCTTCTTCATCGTGCAGCGTCCCCAATCCAGTTTCGCGAACGGACTGGCGGACGTGCCATAGATGGATTCACCGTTGACCTTCATCCACTTGCCGATTGCGTTCAGTCGCTCCACGGCTTCGGGCGGAAATTCTCCGGCAGACGTCGGTCCGATGTTCAGCAGGAAGTTGCCGCCCTTGGAGGAGATGTCAACGAGTTTGCGGATGAGGTCTTCCGCGGATTTCCAGTTGTGATCGTTCTTGTTGTATCCCCAGTTGCCGTTCATCGTCATGCAGGTTTCCCAATCGACGCCGGGCATTCCGGTCGCGGGGATTTCCTGTTCGGGTGTGCCGAAGTCGCCGACGAATCCGCCGTCTGCGGTCATGCCCGCCATGCCGGAGCGGCCGGTGTCGACGCGGTTGTTGACGATGACGTTCGGCTGAAGCCTTCTGCACAACTCATACAACGCCTTGCCCTGTTCGTGCGTCCATGTCGATTCCCACTCGCCGTCGAACCACATCACGCCGATGTCGCCGTAGTTGGTGAGGAGTTCGGTCACCTCATTGTGGAGGTAATCGACGTAGCGGTTGAACTCGGCGCCGTCAGTCGATCGCGTCCTCTCCCAATCGCGCCGCGGCAGGTAATCCGGATGGTGCCAGTCCATGATGGAGTGGTACCAGCACATGTGGATGCCCTCGCGCCGGCAGGCCTCAGCGAGCTGCCGCATGATGTCGCGGCCGTAGGGCGTGGCCATGACGTCGAACTCCGTCTGCTTGGAATCGAACAGACAGAAGCCGTCGTGGTGCTTG
>CAZCGB010000262.1:0-4905 GCA_964498045.1 uncultured Isosphaeraceae bacterium | reverse complement strand
GCATGGCAAGGGCGTCTGGGTGTATGACGTCGAAGGCAACAAGTACCTCGACATGCTCGCGGGCTACAGCGCGCTGTCGTTCGGCCACCAGCATCCTCGCATCATGAGCGCGTTCCTGACGCAGGCGCAAAGGCTCACCGTCGTCAGCCGCGCGTTCGAGAACGACCAACTCGGCCTGTTCTGCAAGGAACTCGCGGAGTTCACCGGCTTCGAGCAGACGCTGCCCATGAACACCGGGGCCGAGGCCGTCGAGACCGCCATCAAGACCAGCCGCAAGTGGGCGTACCTCAAGAAGAAGGTCGTCGCCGACAAGGCTGAGATCATCGCCTGCACGCACAACTTCCACGGCCGCACGACGACGGTGATCAGCATGTCGTCCACGCCGCAGTACAAGGATTTCTTCGGTCCGCTTACGCCGGGATTCAAACTCATTCCCTTCGGCGACGCGGCCGCGCTCGAGAAGGCCATCACGCCCAACACCGCGGCGTTCATCGTCGAGCCGATTCAGGCCGAAGGCGGCGTGCTCATCGCGCCCGCCGGCTACCTGAAACAGGTCCGCGACATCTGCACGAAACACAACGTGCTGTTCGTGGCGGACGAAGTCCAGACGGGTTTTGCGCGCACCGGCCCGATGTTCGCGTGGCAACTCGATGGCATGAGCGCGAAGCCCGACCTCATGTGCTTGGGCAAGACGCTCGGCGGCGGCGTGTACCCGGTCTCAGCCGTCGTCGGCTCACGCGAGATCTTCAGCGTCTATCAGGCGGGCGATCACGGATCGACCTTCGGCGGTAACCCGCTCGGAGCAGCCGTCGCGCGCGAAGTCATGCGCGTCATGGTCGATGAGAAGATCTCGCAACGCTCCGAAGAGATGGGCGCGTGGCTGCGCGGACGGCTGCAGGCGATCAAGAGCAGCAAGATCAAGGAAGTGCGCGGCAAGGGCATGCTCAACGCCATCGAAATCAACAAGGACGCCGGCGACGCGCATCACTATGTCGAATTGATGCTCAAGGAAGGCATCCTGTGCAAGGACACCGCAGGGCAGGTGATCCGCATCACCCCGCCGATCGTGATCACCAAGGAAGAAGCGGAATGGGGCCTGGAGCGCATCGCGCGCGTGCTCGCGTAAGGCCCAGACCTTGAGTGCCTCGCGCGCGTCTTGATTCGTGCCACCGAAGTGGCGGGGCCTTTCGGGATTGATCGCTCAGTGCGCCCGCAGGAGCGCCAGGCTCGCGGTGTGTCCGTGCAGGTACGACTTTCCGCCGATCGGCCCGAATTCGCCGGCGGCGAAAAACCCCGCCAGCGGCATGTCGCCGCCGAAGCGCCTGCGGATGATGTTCACATCGTGGTTGGCGTCGCTGAACAGTCGGTTGCCCCGGCCGTTGCAACTGAAGAGCATCGCCGCGAAGGGCGGCTCGTCCTTCATCACTTGTCCGTCGAGCAGCAGTTCCAGGTCCTGCGTCGCGGTGCGGGCGTCGCGCACGTGGAACTGAATGGTTTGGCCGACCGTACACATCTCGCCGATGGCAATGCCGCCGACGCGCTGATCGAAGCCCATGACGTTGCGCACCAGGAAGTCGCCGCGCCCGAAGCGCGACTTGTACTCGTTGATCACCGTGCCCGCGAGCAGGCCCCGGCTGAGCAGTCGTTTGTCGGCGTCGCTCAGCGTCTGCGCCATTTCCTGCAGCACCGCCATGGCTTTGTGTCCACCCAGTTCCAGCACCATGTTCTGCTGGCACTTGGTGATGATCAGTGGCTCGCCGATCGGCCGGCATCCCTGGCTGAGCACGCAGTCGATCTCGAAATCGCCGGTCAATCCCACGCCGACCGCCCCTGCGGAGACCGCGCGATCGTTGATGACCATGACATTCAGGCCGGGCTGGCTCGCACCCGAAGCCATCCCGCCGAGAACGGGAACGGGCCTGATCGTCGACTGAGTTGGTTCGTCGGATCCAGCGTTCGCCGTTTGACGTACCTCCCCGCAATTTGTGATGGCGGGAAGCAGGCGCGTGATGGGCGTGGTGAACGGATCGCCGAAGAGCAGCGTGCCGCGGAAACGATCGGGATCCTTCGCGAGACCGATGTGATCTCGAATCGCCTGCGGATTGTTCAGTGGGAGCGGGGCTTCGGGAGTCGAGAGCCAGGGCGTGATCGTCGCACCCGGCAGGCGTAGGGCCAGCGCGCTCAAACCCGCCAGACCTTCCATTTCGCGGCCATCGCCAATCACGCCCTCGGCCGTCACACCCACCAGTGCTTGCGGACTGATGGTGCGGCGGATGATCGCGGCGGCGTCATCAAACGCGGAGCGATGGTGGTACGAACCAAACACAAGCAGAAGATCGCAGAGCGATGTGCCGAGTTCGTCGAAGAGACGATCGGCGACTTCGGTGGCGGCAGTGCGTGTGTCGAGATGCTCGGAAACTGCGACGGCGGCAAGCGGCGTGGTGGTGTGCATCAACGAGGTCAGTATAGGCGCAGGCGGCCCCGCTTCAGCCGATCGACCCGTGCCTGAGTGCGCGCCCTACAATCGCCGCTTATGGCCTCATCAGCCCCCAAGAGCATTTCTGCGCCCCTTTCCGATGCCGATCGCACGCGCCTTCTCGGCACGCTTCGCCGAGCCATCGATGCGCTGCTCGCGCTTCAGAAGCCCGACGGGCACTGGTGCGGCGAACTCGAGGGCGACTCCATCCTCGAAAGCGAGTATCTGCTGATGAAGTTCATCCTTGGGCAGGAACGACAGCAGATGCGTGATGGGAGAGATGGCTGGGCGACGCTGACGAAAATCTCACGCTGCCTCAGGAATCAGCAGCGTGAGGACGGCGGATGGGGCCAGTATCCGGGTTCGGGCGTGGACATCAGCGCGACGGTGAAGGCGTACTTCGCGCTGAAGCTAATGGGGGATTCTCCGGACGCGCCGCACATGCTCAAGGCTCGTGACTGCGTTTTGGCGAATGGCGGGGCCGAGAACTGCAACTCGTTCACGAACTTCTATCTGGCTTGTCTTGGGCAGGTTTCGTGGAACGCCGTGCCTGCGATCCCACCGGAGATCGTGTTCCTTCCGCGCTGGTTCTACTTTCATCTGACGAAGGTGAGCGCGTGGACGCGCACGATGATCCTGCCCTTGAGCCTGGTGGTGACGCTGCGCCCGACGCGTGCGATTCCAAACGAATTCGGCATCGATGAGCTGTTCATCGATCATCGCTTGCGCCATCGCCTCAAGAACAAGTCCAACGCCCCGAAGGCGTGGTCCGCGTTCTTCCTCGGCGTCGATCGCATCCTGAAGACGCTGCAGAGAATCGGCGTGCTGCCGCTGCGCAGGCTGGCGATCAAGCGCGCCGAGCAATGGATTCTTGATCGCGCCGGCCAAGACGGAGCATCCACCACCGCCGGCCTCGGCGCGATCTTCCCACCCATGGTCTATCTGCAGATAGCGTTCATGGCGCTGGGCTACACGCGCGAGGAGAAAGTCATTCAACGGGCCGAGCGCGAACTGGATGAATTCTTCATCGAGGACGAAGCCCACGACGAGATTCGCATCCAGCCGTGCTTCAGCCCGGTGTGGGACACCGGCATCGCGCTGTACGCGCTCACCGACGCAGGCATGACCGCGAAGGATGAACCCGTCGCCCGTGCAGCGAATTGGCTGGTGTCGAAGGAGTGCGGGCACATCGGCGACTGGATCGACAACCTCGATCGCGAGGACGCGAAGCTGATTCGCGAGCGCGATCCGCTGGGGAACGGACTCGCGCCCTTCGGCTTCGGCTGGTACTTCGAGTATCACAACGCCTGGTATCCCGATTGCGATGACACCGCCATGGCGGCGATGGCGCTCAAGCGCGCCGGCGGTGAATCCAATATCGCGGCGGCGCGGCGCGGTGTCGAGTTCATGCTGCGCTTCCAGAACGCCGACGGCGGCTGGGCGGCGTTCGACAAAACCAAACACCGACAGATTCTCGAGTACATCCCCTTCGCCGACCACAACGCGATGCAGGATCCTTCCTGCCCCGACATCACCGGCCGCGTGCTGGAGTGCCTCTCATGGCACGGCTATCGCACAGATCATCCGCGCGTGCAGCGCGCGATCGCCTACGTCAAGTCGCATCAGCACGATGACGGCTCGTTCTTCGGCCGCTGGGGCGTGAACTACATCTACGGCACATGGCAGGCGGTGATCGGCCCCATCCGATGCGGCGTGCCGCGCAGCGAATCGTGGATTCAGCGCGCCGGCAATTGGATCAAGTCGATCCAGAAACCCGACGGCTCGTTCGGCGAGACCGCCAACAGTTACGAAGATGCGAAGTTGAAAGGCACGGGCCCCTCCACCGCGTCGCAAAGCGCCTGGGCGGCGATGATCCTGCAGGAAGTTTTCGGCCCGCACGATCCCGATCTCAAACGCGCCATCGCCTGGCTTGCCGCGACGCAACTCACTGTCGACGATGCGCGCGATCCGCACAAGAACCCCGACCACGATCTGCCCGGCGGCTGGGTCGAAACCGAATTCACCGGCACCGGCTTCCCGAAAGTCTTCTACCTGCGATATCACCTGTATCGCCTGTATTTCCCGCTGATGGCGCTCGGCCGCTACCTTCGCGCGCACGGCGTGTCGCTGAACGATTCGTCATTGACGCACGCGCGGCACGAATCGACCATGATCGAAACGACGTCCGCTTCGGCCAGGCAAGAAATGGAGCTGGTGACCAAGCCATGAGCATCGCCCCGCACGCCAGCCACGATTCCCAGGTCGCCCTCGAACCCGCCGATCACAATCTTCACGGCGTGGCCGTCGATGCGCATGATCCGGTCGCGCTGCGCAAGGCCATCGACCTCGCGCTGCACTACCGCGGCGACGTCACCATCGAGCGCGAGGCCTCGCCATCAATCGAGGGGTACATCTTCGATTGCCGGAAG
>CAZCGB010000261.1:0-4915 GCA_964498045.1 uncultured Isosphaeraceae bacterium | reverse complement strand
AGATCATCCTTCTTCAGCAGGTAGTTGAGCGGCACAGCGGTTCGGCCAAGCATCCACGTCGCCAGCAGGGCCATGGGGAACAGTCCCGAAGTCGGCACCATGATGCCCACGTGCGGACGATTGGTCGCCGCTTTGATCGCGCGCGCGACGTGCAGGGCGCCGATGGTGAGGTCGATGCCGCGCCAGGTGCGCTGGTCATCAATCACACAGGGCGTGAACGGATGCGCGAGCAGGCGGCGAAGGACGGGCTTGAGTGGAGAGGACACGTGCGGAGTCTAGCGGGCGGGCTGTCCACAGGCCTCGACGAAACCGCGACGTTCGCTACGATACGCGCACCGGCGCAGCGAACGGCCGCCCTACACAAGGATGTGTTCAAGATGACCATCATCACCTCGAATGAATCGATGGCGCGGCGGGCGATGAAATCCACGGCGATTGCATGCTGCCTCATCGCGATGTCGCTGGCCCTTGTTGGCTGCGGCTCATCGGGATCATCGGCGAAGTCGGGGTCGATGAGTTCGGCGATGAGCAGTTACAACAGACAGGACTACGCGGCAGCGCAGGACCAGGCCAGCGCGGTGATGGCGAAGACCAACGGCCCAGAACGTGAGAGGGCGGCATACCTCGCCGGCCTCAGCGCGTATCAGGCAGGCGACATGGACGCAGCCGAGCGGGATCTGACGACGGCTTCGTCGTCGAGCACGCCGGAGATCGCCGGCGACGCCAAGGCGATGCTCGGCCAGATCTGCCTCGATCAACATCGTGCGCGGCAAGCGGCGGCGTACTTCGCCGACGCTTCACGCCTGTTGGAAGGCGAAAATGCCCGGCAGGCGGCATGGCACGCGGGACTCGCGTACCGGCAGGCGGGAGATGAGGCCAACGCGAAGCGCTGGCTGGACACCGCCAGCGGAAGTCAATTCGACACGCCGCACAACTCGACGACGGTGGCATCCGCTGACAGCAACGTGGTGAGTGCAGCCAAGCCCAATTCGACGACCCAGAAGCCGCCTGCGGCCAGCACCCCCCTCGCTGCCGCCAATGCGGGCAAGACGACGGTGGGATTCACCCTGCAAGTGGGGGCGTTCAACGACAAGAAGCGCGCCAAGCAGGCCGCCGAGGACGCTGAAGCATTGTCCCGGCGTGAGAGCCTCGGGCGCGTGAAAGTCATCCCCACGAAGGACTCGCGCGGCCAGACCATGTACCTCGTGCATGTCGGCTGGTGGGTCACGCGCAGCGAGGCGACGACTGCGCGAAACAAGATCGGCAAGCTTGAGTACATCGTCGCGCCCGCGCCAGCGACGTGACCGGACTGGTCATGCCCGGCGATCCTTCTCCGCACGTTCCGCATTAATCGCCCAGGACAACTCCGCTTCGATCGCGGAGTACTGCAATCTTGCCGCGTAGCGCGAGATCAATGTGAGCGTCCAAAGCGTGAAGATGATGCACGCGATGAACACCGTGCAGGAGAGGCCGAACACCATTGCCAGGATCGACGGCATGGGAGTTCTGGCCAGGGCCATCGCGGCGATCATCAGGAACAGGCCATAGGAGATGATCAGGCCCCACATGATCCCGCGTGTCTGCGCCAGCAGCAGGGGGTCGGGGATCCGCCGCGCGAGCGTGGCCGCATGACGGAATGCGCAGAAGATCCCTGCGATGACGATGGCGGCCGCGACGAGCCGCACCGCCAATCCGCTGGAGCGTGAGATCATGGACATCATGTCGCCGCCGGCCTGCAGAACGATCGCCGCGACGACGAGCACGCGCAATACGCGGCGGGTGGAGAACAACCGTTCGTTCTCAGCCGCGGCGGGCTCACGTTCGGTCGCCAGCCACACGCCGATGGTCATCACCGCGCCGACGGTCAGCACGGTCGTGGGAATCAGCCACGTCAGGCCGAGCGATCGCGCGAGAATGGCGAGGCCGATGATGCTGATGAGGCCCAGGACGACGGCGATGTTGATGATGCGCAGCCCGCGCGCGATGGTGCGCACCCACCGTGGATCGCTGTAGCGCAGAAGGTCGCCGCGCATGGAACGATCGATGGGCGTGTCGCATTCGGGGCAGCGGCCGCCGTCGAAGAGCCCGCGCAGGTTGTAGCCGCACGAGCGGCAGGGCAGGTCGGATTCGATGACGCCGCTTGCCTCTGTTTGGCTCCGCGTGAGAGTGATGTCGGAATCATCGCGCATGCCCGGGCGGTCCCTCATCGAGTTGTGCGAGCGTCGCATTGGCGCCGCGCGCCGATGGATGGCTGTCGGCCCGATCCCGCGGCGCACTGTGCGCGAGATAGACGAGTTCAGCTGCGAGGATCATGAACACGAACATGCACACGTACAGGACCACCATAGCCAGCACCACGCCACAGCCGCTCACCTGCCAGATCGCGCCGTCTCCGCGAAGCGACACCAGCCTCCAAGGGATCCAGGGCAGGAATCCCGCGGTCAGGAAGACGCTGAACACGCGCATCAGACCCGCCATTCCCGGTTCGGGAAGTCGGTCGCACAACCTCGCGTGCGCGCGAACAGCAAGGACAGAGGACCACAGACCCGCCGCGATCCACCATTCGATCAACGGCCTGAGCGACGCTGAATTCGCCATGACTGCTGCGATCATCGTGTCAGCGGTGGCAGTCAGGATCAACATCCAGCGGGAGATCATCCGCGTCCGAGTCTGCAGATGCCGTCGATCCGGCCACCACAACAGGACCAGGCTCGCGCTCCAGCCGAGCGCGACGATGATTGCGAAAAAAAAGCTGCTTTGCGCGATGACCACAGCCGCGCCGAGGTTCGCCGCGACCATCGTCAGCAGCCCAAGCGCCTGCCGGCGGAGCCACCGCGGGCTGGCCAGCCACATGACTTCGGCCGCGAGCGAATAATTGATGTCTTCATCGCATTCAGGGCACCGGCCATTGGGCCTGAGGCCGCGCAGGTTGTAGCTGCAGTGGGCGCATTCGACGTCGCGATCAAGCGGCGACAATACTCGTTTGCGCGAGGCGTTCTGACGGAACGGGCGGTCGAAACGCGCCGAATCGGGTTTTTCGACGGGAGATGCCATGCGCGGCGTCTAGAATATGCGTTGGACCGGTCGGACTGCGCTCGAAACCCATCATCACCGACATGCGACGAACACGGCTGAACATTCTCTACGGGCTGGCGGTGACATTGTGCGTCGTCCCCGCAGTTGAGGCGCAATCCGGAGCGGCGTCGCAGCCTGTCTCACCAACAGCCACATCGCCAAGCGGCGTAGCCGAGCCGCGTGATCCCGCGACTCAGCCTGACCGTTCACCGGTCGGCCTGCTGACGCCGATTCCCTCCACGGGCATCCCGCCGATCTATGACAAGATGTACGACCTGACGGCCGAGCAGATCGCCATCCGCGGCAAGGTGCGCGAATACGCCCGGCAGATCAACCGCATCAAATACAAGTGCTTCGGCAAGGTGAAGGTGCAGGCCATCCGCCAGCAGGGCATCGAGGAGCTCCGGCAGTTCACCGACCCTGCCTCCTTCAAGCCGATGATCGATGAACTGGTGCGCGAGGATGACGATGTGCGACTGGGCATGCTCGACCACTTCAGCGCGCAAGGCGACGAGGGCCAGGCTGCGCTGGGCTGGGTGGCGATCTTTGACAAGGACGCGGCGATCCGCAACGAGGCCCTCAAGCGCATGGTCGCTCCCGCGGGTGAACCCGTGAAATACCTGCTCAACGGCGCGCTGCGAACAGAGAATCATGACACGATCTGTGCCGCGGCGACGGTGGCAGGCGCGTTGAACGTCTTGCAGACGATTCCGCTGCTGATTTTTGCGCAGGCGGCGACGACGAGCGCTGCTCCCGCCGAGGGCCAGGGCGATCTGGCGTGGATCGCCATCCAGACGCAGCGCGCGTACGTACAGAACCTCGTGCCTGTCGTGGGTGACGGCAGCGGCGGGTTTCAACCGGTCATCGGCATCGTCAGCGACGGCGTGGTCATGCGCGTCGTCGACGCTGTCGTCATCGAATACCGCACGCCAGTGCACAGCGCGCTCGTCGCAATGACATCACACGATTGGGGCAAGCCGACCGAGTACCTCTCCTACAACGTGCAGTCATGGTGGGACTGGTTCAACAACGAATACGTGCCGTTCAAGAACGAGCAGGCGGCCAAGGCGGCGTTGACGAATTCGTAATTGGCAGACGGACAATCGGGGGTTGCCCATGAGGGCGGACCATCAATCCGCGGGAGCCCCTTTTGCCGCGGCGGGTGCGAGCAGCTCGCCGGTTTCGATCCGCTGTGCCTTGCGGACCAAATCCAGGAACTGTTCACGATAACCCTGAGCATCGGAACCCAGCGCGCTTTCCGCAAGAATGTACGCGTGGTCGAACGTCGCTCCGGCCTTGTATGGTGAGTGCCGCAGCAACATGCCGAATTCCGCCACCGCGGCGGCGAAACGGAAGTCCGCGCTCGCATCACCCACGGTCTTGCCTTCATCCTTCACGGCGAATCGCTGCAACTTCGACTCGTTCGCGTCCGGCAGTTTGTGGCGGATGCGCACCTCGCAGAGTTCATCGCTGTCGCTCTGGCCTGCATCGGGTTTGACTCCCGCGCCGCCGCCGACCGCCGCAGGCTTCTGGTACTTCAGTTCGCTCGGCTCGCCGCCCGCGTCGTCATTGAGCGCAAGCGCGTCGGCTTCCTGTCCGACCGGAACGACTTCATACAGCGCGGTGACGGTGTGGCCCGAGCCGATTTCGCCGGCGTCCTTGCGATCGTTGTTGAAATCCTGCGCTGCGAGCAGGCGATCTTCGTAGCCGATCAGCCGATACGCGCCGACCTTCGCGGGGTTGAACTCGACTTGGAATTTCACATCCTTGGCGATGGTGATGAGCGTGCCGCCCATCTGCTCGACGAGGACTTTCCGCGCCTCATCGATGGAATCGATGT
>CAZCGB010000260.1:0-4973 GCA_964498045.1 uncultured Isosphaeraceae bacterium | reverse complement strand
CTGGCCGGAGGCGTTGGCGCGCGGCTTGACGAATTCCTCCAGTTGTTCAGGCTTGGCTCCGCTGGATTCCACTGCGCCGAGCTGCGCGCGGTCATGCAGCCACGCCTCGGCGAGCTGCCGGGCGACCTCCAATTGCGACTCGCACACCATCGACTGCGTCCGGACCCAAGGCACGGCCAGCGCGCCGACGAGAATCAGCACAATCGCCGCTCCGAAGAGCAGCTGGCACTTGTTAGCGAGGGAGATGCCGGAGGACATGGCGGGGGGGCGAACGTGGGACCATCAATGCCGGCGAGCCGCTGGCGATTCAAGACATCCAATGCGAAAGGGTATGGGAATCATGTTGCTTATGGAAACAATCGCCGCGTGCTCCATCCGACTGTGGATCGGCGCGTATACACCACACGGTCATGCAACCGGAACGGATGCCCCTGCCAGAACTCGATCGACTCGATCGCCACCCGGTAGCCGCCCCAGTTCGGCGGGCGCGGAACTTTCCCGCCGGCATTCAGAACGTCGGCGAAACGATTCATCACCTCGGCCACCGCGATCTCCAGCGCCTCGCGTCCGCCTTCCAGGGCGCGGCTCTGCTGGCTCGCCCACGCGCCCAACTGGCTGTCCAGCGGACGGCTTGCAAAGTACTCGTCCGACTCCGCATCGCTCACCTCCGTCACCGCGCCCTCAATGCGCACCTGGCGATCCAGCGTATCCCAATGGAACAGCAATGCGGCACGGGGGTGAGCCTTCAGAGCCAGCCCCTTGCGACTCTGGCGATTCGAATAGAACACTGCCCCGCGCTCATCGATCGATTTGAGCAGCACAATCCGCGCCGACGGCCGACCTTCGCTGGGCACCCCGTCAACGGTCGCAAGAGTCATCGCGTTCGGGTTCTTCAGGCCGATGCGCGCGGCCGCGGCCTTCGCTTCCTCGAACCAGCGAATGAACCACTCCAGAGGATCGGTGGGCGGGGCGTCGAAATTGATGGTTGATGTGTCAGCCATGATGCAGGAAAGCGTGAACAAATGACGGATTGCAGCGTGCCGGGCGAAAACTCCTTGCCTCTGACTGTAGCGATCAGACTCGTGTCCGGCATCGCCAAGAGAACAGGGACACGCTTTGTCCACGTCAGATGTTCCGATCAGTCGGACAGCCGCATGCGCGCTTTCCTTTGCATCGCGGCGATCCGAATCGCCGATGCACTATGATTCCGCATGCGGCGAGGCCGGCATGCCAGCGCCGTTTCCGGGGACAATTCATCTGTGCGGAACGACGAAGCCGAAGGATCGCGCCTTCGCCGAAGCGTCACGTCCCGCCGTGCCACGGAGCGATACGCCATGCACGAGAAACGCAATTTCGCAATGATCATCCTGCTGCTGGTCTGCATCGGCTGGGCGACATGGGCCTGGTTCTTCATCACTGGAGGCATGCACGACACGTTCGCCATCACACACCGCAGCATGAGTCTGCTCATGGTCGTCAGCCTCAGCGTCTGGCTCTTCTACACGCTGCGCTTCGAGGACAAGCTGCCAGATCACATGAAGAACGTGGTGGGCCCGATGTACTACGAGGTCGATGGCCTGTCGATTCTGCCCATGATCCGCGTGCACGACAAGCAGGCGGAACTGTGCCTGTACTATCAGAATCGATTCGAGAACCCGGCCGAGTGCATCGTGCATCTGCGTCCGCCCGCGGAGGATTCGTTCGTCATTCAGCCGTCATATTGCGATGTGCACTTCGCCTTCAAGTGCGACGGCGGCGACTTCGGCGTGATTCACCAGCCGATCGCCGTGCCGCGCAAAGCCCAGGGTGAGCTCATCGAGGTGCAGATGGCGGCGAGCAGCTGGTATCCGCGCAGCCACGGCGATCGCTGGCGCAGCGCGGTCGGATTGCCGTGTGGAACGCTGCCGGTGGATTGGGCAGGCAATCCGCTGAAAATCGGCGTGCATGAAGTCAGCAGTGAGACGCCGCTCACCAACCCGGTGAAGCTGCACTGGACATTGCCCGCCGGCGTGTCCAGCGACATCCCCCGCGCCAGCACCTGGCGGCAAGAGCAGATTGCAGCGGGCAGGGACTTGGCGAAGACGTGAGAGGACCGCTGTCGGGCTTCCGCTCTCGGCTTTCGGCCAATTGGCAATCGCCGACACTTGCCAGCTGACGGCCCATGGCTGATCGCTTACTGGTACTCGACGCCGATGCGGTGCTGCGTGCCGCAGATATGAACGCACGAGCGGACCAGGCCGGCGATCTGGGGCTTGCCCGGCAGCGAATCGAACTGGGCGCGGACGGTGGAGCCAGGTGAGAGCGCCGCGTCGAAGATGAATGCGAAGCCGCCGCTGGAGATGTTGCTGGACGCCGCCCGAACGATGCGCGTGCCGCGCGCACGCGGGTCATCGATGTAGAGCGTCATTGGCACGCAATAGTGGTAGCGTGTCGCCTGCCGATGCTCGGCGGGATTGCGCGAGCGCGAGGATTTCTGAATCGCCAGCAGGATCGCTTCGGCAACGGCCTGCGACGCGTTGATGGGCGCGCCGGGATTCGCAGCAGGCGCATCGCTCGCGCTGCTGGTGGAGCTTGCCGGCGACGATGTTGGCTTTCGGGCGCTGGATTCAGACTTCATCGGAAAACCCCTGGGCGTCAAGGCCCTGGTTAGCCCGCCACGAATGCTGCCGCTTCCCCGGTGAGATCGGCGAATCGGAAGCGGTCCTTTTCAGGTCGGTGCTTTGCCCGAGTGGTTCCTTGCCGCCGACGCGGCCTGCTGAGTTATGGGCCGCAATCCAGCATTACCCCGGAATGATCGATGGACAGATAATCCCTTCCGATTTCTCTGTTGACGGGAGTCTGGTGCTGGAGAGGCCGTGGGCTGCGTGGGCTGAACAAAACCGCAAATGGAAAGCGAGCCGCCCGTCTGGGCGGCTCGCACTGGGTTTTCGGCAACCTGCGAGGTCGTCTTCGATCACTTTCCGGCGCGGGGGAATCCCGCGGCGGCGGGCGCCGCGACATTGACCGTCACGCCGCTGACCTGCACCATGTTCAACGCGCGGTCGATGCGATCGTTGAGGTCCTGCAGGTGCGCAAGCGTGTATGCGTCGATCTGGCCGCCTTCGGACTTCTTCAGCAGACTGTCAAGCTGCGTGTTGACCTTGCGCAGGTAGCTCGTGCACAGCGTGCGGATCGGGCGCGGCATTGCGGCGTCGTCGCCGGCGAGAATGATCAGACGATCCGTCATGCTCGACTGCAGATTGCGCCGCAGGCTGGAGATCATCGGCTTGCGCTCGGTGAACGTCACGCCATCCAGTGGTGCGGCGAGCTCGGTGTAGATCGCATCGCTCAGACGCTGAAGGAGCTCCGGCAGGGTGAGGGCGTCCTGATCGACAGGCGTGCGGAACTCGTTGTCATACACGCGCTTGAGCGTCGTGGGATTCATGATCATGCTGAGCGTGGAAACCTGCGTGTTCATGATGCGGTCATGCACGGGCCAGGCGCTGTCGCCGGTGCCGCGGTCGCCTCCATCGCCCCATTTATCGATGGTCATGTGCGCGATAAGGTCGGGCGTGAGTCCGTAGGCGTCGTCCTTGAAGCAGTTGTCGATGACAAAGACCAGCGCATCGCGCTGCTTGCCGGCATCGACGGGCGTGAGCGGAGCGCCGGAGTTGGGATCGCCCTTGTGCGTGCGGGTCACATGCGTCCCGCCAATCCAGTTGGCCATGATTCCGACGGCCGAGGTCTGCATGCTGAGGGTGCGTTCGTATCCCTGGCGAGCCTTGGCCCAGGACTGGCCGTCCTTCACATACTTGTCGAGTCCCTTGGCGCGATGCTGCTGCACGATGCGAATGACGTTCTGTGCGTAGGCCAGCGGATCGGCGCCGAGGTCATATCGGCGAGCAAGCGGATCGGATCCGCCGGTGTCGTCGTCGGTGAGGTACACGAGTTCAGGCTCAGCGGCGCGCTCGAGCACCTTCTTGGGATCGTCAAAGGTGTAGCCATACTCGATGGCCCACATGTCGTAGGGGCCGACGTTGATCATGCCGAAGTCGCCCTGGCATTCACCCGCACCGAGGTTGAAGTTGGCGGGGATGTAGTCCATGACCGAACCGGCGATGGGCTTTTTGCCTTTCCATTCCTTGCTGTTGATCTGCGCCATCGTGTAGATGGACGAAGCCTTGAAATTGTGCCGCAGGCCAAGTGTGTGGCCGACTTCATGGCACACAAGGTCAGCGACCAGCGGGCCGACGAACCATTCGGGGATGCCGTCGAGGGTTTCGCCCTTGTCGCCTTCAGGCGCGCCCTGTCCATCGGGCGGTGCGAACTCGTTGACAAGGTCGAGGTTCTCGAGCGTCATTCCGGCGAAGGCCATTTGGGCCGCCAGCCCGTGCGCAGCCATGCACTGGAACTGATCGTTGCCCATCCATGCGGCGGCGGCGGCAAGGTCCTCATTGAGCATGAGCGCGGGATCGTTGGGCAGCGGCGGGACGTACTCGCCGGCGGCAAGCTTCGCGGCGCGTGCGGCGCGAGCCGCAAGAATCCGCTCGCGCTGTTCCGGCGACGAAAGCAGCAGGCGGGGATCCCACTGCGGGTATTTCTCCAGCCAGGTCAGCGTCTCAGCGCTCATGCCTTCGATCGCCATTTCCGGGGCCTGCTCGTTGTACCAGCCCCAGTACGCGCGAATCCAGCCGTCGGTGAGGACGACGTCGGCGTCGAGGATCTGGCCGGTGAGCGGGTTGGCGCGGTGCGGGCCGATGGCTGTGGAGACGTCGTTGTTCAGCCAGCGGATGAAGTTGTAGCGGACGTCCTCGGGATCCTTGTCCATGTGGGCGCCGGTGGTGGCGTCCTGGTACTGCACTTCAATGGCGTTGTCGATGCCGACCTTGCGGAAGGCGTTGTTCCAGAACTCGATGCCCTCGCGAAGCCAGCGGCGATAGCGCACCGGCACCCGCTGGTGGCGATGCTCGTGTGTATGGACGCGCGCATCGACA
>CAZCGB010000259.1:0-4973 GCA_964498045.1 uncultured Isosphaeraceae bacterium | reverse complement strand
TGACAACCACATCGCCATGGTGTCGAACGAGTACGACGATCCCGATGACGTCTTTGGCAGAGTCGCCAATCCGTATCCCAAGGGCGCATCTATCCTGCACATGCTGCGCATGATGCTGGGCGACGAGGTCTTCTGGAAAGGCGTGCGTTTGTATTTCCAGAAGTACGGCCCCGGCCTCGCGGAGACCAACGACTTTCGATGCGCCATGGAGGAAGCCAGCGGCCTGGGGCTCGAATGGTTCTTCGATCAGTGGTGCGAGCGCCCGGGCACGCCTGCCCTGAACGTGAAGTCGACCTACGACGGCGCGACGCGATCGCTCGCCATCAACATTGAGCAGGCGCAGAAGATCGATGAGCACACGCCCGCGTTTCGCTTCACGCTGCCGGTGCTGGTGCGGACGGCGACCGGCGAAATGACGCACCTGATCATGGTGGACTCGAAGACCACGATGTTCAATGTCGTCCTCGACGGGCCGCCCACCGTGGTGGCGATCGATCCGAAACTGCATGTACTGAAGACAATGGCCGAGGACAAGCCGCTGGCGTGGTGGATTGAGCAGTTGAACAATCCACCCACGATCGTGTCGCGATTTCAGGCCATCGAAGCCCTGGGCGCGCATGATTCGACGGAGAGCATCAGGTTGTTGGCCGACATCATCCGCGACGACAAGCTGCGGCAGGCGATTCGCAATACCGCGATTGAATCGCTGTCCAATTTCGGATCGCCAGAGGCGAAGCAGGCTCTGCTGGACCTTGCGAAGGCGGGAGTGCCCGAAGCGAAGGTGCGCGTGACGCTAGTCAACAAACTGCGAGGTTATGCGCAATCGCAAGCGGGCGATGCGCTGTTGGCGTACGCGCAGCAGGACGCGAGTTATGCCGTGCGTGCGGCGGCGATTGATGGATTGGCCGCGCTCAAGTGCAAGGATCAGGCTGATGCGATCGTCGCGCTTGTGGACTTTTCCAGCCACAACGACCAGGTGCGCAATGCGGCATTGCGGGCGCTGGCCGACTTCGACGATCCGCGCGGTCTTGACCTGGCCATGAGATACGCCGCATACGGCCACATGGATCGTTCGCGGCCGACGGCGATCAGCGTCGTCGGTAAACTCGCCAAGCACGACCAACCGAAGGCGGTGGATTTCCTCATCGCGCTGCTGGATGATCCCGAGCAGCGATCGGTGAACGCCGCGGGCGCGGCGCTGGCGGAGGTCGGCGACAAGAAGGCCGAGCCGCGGTTGCGGCAGATGATGACGAGTTCGCCGGACCCGGAGCTTCGGGCAAGCGCCAAGCATTGGGTCGATGCGCTGAGCAAGCCCAAGAACTAGGTTGTTCGCTCGTCAATCAAGAAGCCTCGATCAAGAGCTCTCGGCCATATTGCGTCATCGCCTCATCCGCGCGACGAACGCCTCGTACTGCTCGGGTGTGTCGATGCCGTGATGATGCGCCTCGCGCACAGAGACGGCGATTCTGTGGCCGTGCTCCAGCACGCGCAATTGTTCGAGTTTCTCCGCGTGCTCCAGCGGTGTCGCGGGCAACTTGACATACATCGGCAGGAACTCCCGGCGGTACACGTACAGCCCAACGTGCTTGAACGGCCCGCACTTCTTTGACAGCACGCCGGCATCGCGATTGAACGGAATCAACGCACGCGAGAAATACAGCGCGCGGCCGCGCGAATCCATGACTACTTTCACGATGTTCGGATTCGACGGGTCTTCGCCCGGCGCGAAAGGCGAGGCGATCGTCGCCACCGGACAGTCGTGGTGATCGCCGCCGGTCAGCGTCTCGATGGCCAGATCGATCAACGCGGGATCAAGATCGGGTTCATCACCCTGCACGTTCACGATGATTGGCGCGGCGAAACCCGCGACGGCCTCGGCGATGCGCGATGTGCCGTTGGGATGATCTTGGCGGGTCATCATGGCTTCGCCACCGAACCGCCGCACGGCGTCGAAGATGCGCTGATCGTCGGTCGCCACGATGACGCGATCAACATTCTTTGCGAGTGTCGCCCGTTCCCACACGTGTTGAATCAACGGCTTTCCCGTGCGATCAAGCAGCATCTTGCCGGGCAGGCGCGTGGACGCGAAGCGGGCGGGAATGACAGCCACGCATTGTGGATCATGGACTTTGGATTCCGGATCGCGGTCAGGCAGGGTCATCTGGTGTGATCGCCGGGTCCAACATCCAGGAATGGTCAGTCCGAGTCAGCTCGGCCCGCCGCCCAGTTCCTTCTGCAGGTCTTCGATCTCTCGGCGCCGGGTGCGAATGTCGCGATAAGTGATGTCCTTGCGCGCGATGCCCGAGCAGATGTCGAGTGCCTCGCGCGCCAGGTCCACGCCGCGGCTCTTTCTCGCCTCGGCGATCAATGACAGCATCAGGTCGTACCGGATCGACAGTTCGCGATCCTTGTCGGCTCCGTCGAGGTGCTGCAGCGCGTCGCGGAATTCGTCGATCGCCTCGCGGTGCCAGCCTTCTGCGGCGAAGCACCGCGCCAGCAGGTGCCCGGCACGGACGCGCAGCTTCGGCTCATCCTTCGCCGCCTGCAGTTGGGCCATGGCGTTGTCGAGGTTGCCGCGCCCAAGTTCGATCTCGCCCAGGCGGATCTTCATATCGCGGTTGGTCGGGTACTTCGCGACGCGCTCCTCGAATTCCTGGGCTTCCAGGTCGAGATAGTTCTTCCGAGCCTCGGCCGCCCCTGCGTCGCCCTTGGCTTCAAGGGCCTCGAAAATGCGGCGTGCCTGTTCCAGTCGAATGTCGCCCGCCGCCATGCGGAAACGATACTCGCCTGTGTCCTGATACCCCTTCATGTAAATCTCGTAGGCCAACTGCTCAGCCTGCGGCGTGGCTTGCTTCTTGACCAGCTGCGCGTATTGGTTGATGACGTCGGGAATGCTCGGCGTCTTTTCATACGCATCCTTCGCACGGGCGAGGTTGCGCTCGTCGGTCGACTGGCTGGTGACGATCGATTCCTGCTCAATGAGCTGGCGCTGCTTTTCCGAATCCTTGACGAAGTTCCGGAAACCGCCTTCCTTGCCGGCGGCGCGGTCGTAGCCTCCCTGATCCATCGCGCGCTGTGCCGACAGGTCCTTGTACTCGTGATCCAGCGCGCCGTCGCGCGGGTCGAGTTCCTTGGCCTTGGCCAGGGCGGCGATGGCTTCGGTCCATGCCTCCACCTGCTTGAAAAGGTCCTTGAGCTGCACCATCTGGCCCTTGGAGACCTTCTTCTGCTTGGGCACCAGCTTCATGACGTTGGGCGCGACCCACTTGCCATACTCGCGCTGCCCGGCCTGAACGGCGCTTTCAAGCGTCTTGATCGCCAGCGAAAGATTCAGAATCTCCTTCATCCATGCGAACTCGGCGGCGGCGAATTTGGAGACCGCGTGACCGTCCTCCAGTTCGCGGATCTCCTTGCCGGTCGCGGGTTTGCCTCCCTTGTTCATGTACTTGATGGCCACTTCCCAGATGGCCTCGTGGGCCGACATGGTGTCGGGATCGAGCCGAATGCCATTGGCGTAGGCATGCAGCGCCGCTTCGTAGTTGGTCGAATCGGCGTACACGCGCGCGTGGTTGAACCACTTTTGGGCTTTCTCCGGTTGCGGAGTGAAATCGCCCGGGCCGCCGGTGGCAGTTCCGTTGCCTCCACCCTTGTCGTCGCCAGAACCCTTTTTCCAACCGAAGATCGCCAAGTCGTGTACCTCTCAACGCTGAGCCGTTGATTCGCAGATCAATGTACAGCCATCCGCACGGGCTCACCAGCGGGTTCCCGGGTTCGCCGTGTGGCGGGCAGACAACTAGCATAGCCCGCGATGGCCGTGAATGCATCCGAATTGCGAATCCTGAAGTATCCCGCCGCCGCGCTGCGTGTGAAGGCCAAGCCTGTTCCGGCCGTGACTGACGAGGTTCGCGCCGTCGCAGCGCGGATGATCGAACTGATGAAGATGGAGAAAGGCGTGGGACTCGCCGCGCCACAAGTCGGGCTCGCCTGGAGGCTGTTCGTGACCGACGCGCCGGAGGACGGCGAGCCGCGCGTGTACGTCAATCCCGAGCTCAAACTCCTGCCCGGCGAGCGCGGCCGGCACGAGGAAGGCTGCCTGAGCATTCCCGGCGTGCACATCGAAATCGATCGCGCAAACACCGCCGTGATCACAGCGCTTGATCTTGAAGGTACGCAGACGCAGTTCGAAGGCCACGACTTCACTGCGCGCATCTGGCAGCACGAATTCGATCACCTCAACGCGGTGCTGATCATCGACAAGATGACGCCGCTCGACAAGATCGCCAATCGCAGGATTCTCAAAGGACTGGAAGCCGACGCCGAGCAGTGAAACATTCCGGCACGAAATCCATGGAGTTTTCAAGGATGAAATCGCGAGCAAGCCCATGTGAACGCAACGGGAGATCGTGCTGATGCGATTGGTCTTCCTCGGTTCCGGCGCGTTCGGCCTGCCCACGCTTGAATCACTCGCGGGCAGGCATGAGATCGCGCTGGTCGTCACGCAGCCCGATCGGCCTGCCGGGCGACATCGCCAACTCACGCCCACGCCCATCGGCGAAGATGCCGCGCGGCGCGGCTGGCCCGTCATCAAGCCCGAAAAAGTCAACGACTCCGCTGTGGTCGAGCAGATTCGCGCAATCAAAGCCGACGCCTTCGTGGTCATCGCGTTCGGCCAGAAACTCGGACGCAAACTGCTCGATGGTGTGTTCGCCATCAACCTGCATGGTTCGCTGTTGCCGAAGTACCGCGGTGCCGCGCCGATCAACTGGGCGATCATCAATGGCGAGCGCGAGACCGGCGTGAGCGTCATCGCGCTGGCGGATCGCATGGACGCCGGCGAGGTGTACGCGATGTCAGCGATTCCGGTCGATCCGCATGCCACCGCCGGCGAAATGCATGATCGGCTCGCGCTCTTGGGGCCCATGGTGATGCACGATGTGCTCGATCGACACGCCAAGGGCATGGTCATCGGCCAG
>CAZCGB010000258.1:0-5009 GCA_964498045.1 uncultured Isosphaeraceae bacterium | reverse complement strand
CACGCGGCCGCTCCAGTACATGGGCGAGGCGCTCGTGCCGGGAAAATCGGAAGTGAGCGGCGTGGCCTCAGCGTCGCCTTCAGAAAATCGCCAGAGATTCTCCGTCGTGCCGCCCTTGTATCGCTTGCTGTGGCTGCCGTTGAACTGCAAACGCGTGAAGAACAGCGTCTTTCCGTCATCGCTGTATGAACCATCTGCGGCTTGCGCGAGCGGCACGAGGTTTCGCGCGCCGGATGGCGGATTAATGAGCGTCAATTGCCAAGAAGGCAGCGTCGAGAAGCGATCAGTCGTCGCGATGATCTGGTCGCCGCGCCAACCGGCAACCGTCGCTGCTGGCCGGTCATCCCATGTCAGTCGGCGAGGCAAACCTCCGGAGAGAGGCATCACGTACACCTCGGTGGGTCCCTCATACTCAGCGGTGAACGCCAGCCATTGACCGTCAGTTGAAATGGCGGGGCCTTCTTCAGCTCCAGGTGAACTGGTGATGCGTGTGGCCACGCCGCCTGCGAGTGGGACGCGCCACAAGTCGCCCTCTGCGCAAAGCACAATCGTGTCGCCGTGGATGGCAGGCTCGCGGTAATACCCTTGGGGGCCCGCATTGGCGTCAGCCGGGGTCTGCGCGTTCGACGGGGAGGCAGCCGAAGGCGCTTGTGCCGGCGCGCTTGTACATGCAGAGAGAGACGCGCAAACAATGCCGAGAGCCGGGGCGTAGATGTGCATGGGCGAGTTATACCGCCACGCCGCGGTGCGTCGCACGGATACGCTCAGGTCCGAGAACATCACTGGTCCGCAAAGCGTCACGGAAGGTCATCCAGATCGTGCAGACCAGACGATTAACGTCGCTCGACTGCGCCATGGTCGCCTTTGATTGAAGCGGGGCGGCTTGGACGAATCCCGGGTTAGACTGTACCGTACAGCGTTCCCGGCAAATCGAACCGGACCGGCTCTTCGCCCGCCGATTCGCCTTTGCCGCTGATCGAGGAGATGACGGTGAGCCACGCGCAATTTTCACGACGATTCGCCATGCGACTGTTCACAGCCCTTGCCCTGGTCGCCTGCGTGATCGTGCAGTCCGGCTGCGAGACCAATTCGTTCCTGGATCCCTCACGCACCGGCCGGTTTGAGATGTATCCCACCACCATCAACGTGCTTGACCGCATCGATGCGATCGAGCACGAGTCGGGGTACTTTGCCGCCCGCGCCACGCCGCCGCAGCCAGATGATCTGGTGCCGAGCGACCTGTCGTATTACCTGTACCCCGGTGACACCGTCACCGTCAGCATCTTCGAGCTGTATCAACCCAACATTTGGGCGACGACCACGCGTCGCATCGATGCGGGCGGCTTCTACCGTGTCTCCGAGATCGGCGACGTGCGGGCGGCAGGCCTGACACCCCAGCAGTTCCAGGCGGAAATCGTCAATCAGATGATGGCGAAGATCACGGTCATCAAGCCGCAGGTTGATGTGGTTGTCGAGGAAGCCGGTGGCCTGCGCTACACCGTGTACGGATATGTCGAGAATCCGGGAGTGTTCAATCTGCAGAACCCGGACCTGCGCGTCGTCGATGCGTTGGCGATCGCCGGCGGCGTGCCTGTCACCACCGAACGTGTCTTTGTCATTCGCACCGTGCCGCTGACGGAAGAGCAGAGGCCGTCTTTCACGCCGTCGCGCAGCGGTGGGGCAGGCGGCACCACGACGAATCCCACGGACAAGCCGCCGGTCGATGTGAACGAACTCATCAACCAGCTGCCCAATCAGCCCGCGACTCCTCCGACGACCAATCCAGGCGTGAGCCCGGGCATGCTTCAGGATCCCCCGGCTTCAGATGCGCCAAGCAAGACGCCGCCTATTGACATCGACGCGCTTGAGCCCGCGAAGGTCCAGCCCCAGCAGCCTCCCGTGGACGTTGACGAGACGAAGCAACCTCGCCCGCAGGATGACGTCAGTGGCGATACGTTCATCTACGACCAGACCCGTGGCGAATGGGTGCGCGTTCGCGGTGAGGGCGACAACAAGTCCCGCCCGGCGTCGACCAACGAGCCCGATGCTCGCTCCGTGGTGCGCGAGCGCATCATTGCGATTGACTACAAGCGGCTCTCCAAGGGTGACAGCTCGGAGAACATCGTCGTCCGGCCGGATGATCGAATTTACGTCGACGGCCCGGAACAGGGCCTTGTATACCTCGACGGCGAAGTGACTCGCGTGGGCGTGTACAACATGCCCAATACGGGTGTGCTGACGCTGAGCCGCGCCATCACCGCAGCAGGCGGCTTGGGCCCGATCGCCGTGCCTGAGCGTGTGGATCTGACTCGTCGCGTCGGCCCCAGCCGTGAGGCCACAATCCGACTGAATCTCTCGGCGATCCGCGCCCGCACCGAACCGGATGTCGTCCTGCGTCCTGATGACCATATCATCATCGGCACCACGTTCTGGGCCACGCCGCTGGCGGTTGTTCGCAACGGCTTCCGCGTGACCTATGGCTTCGGTTTCTTGTTCGACCGCAACTTCGCTGAGAACGTCTTCGGCGTCACGATCCAGAACTAGGCCGCCTGATTTCTCGGTTTTTTGGCCGCAGATCGGGTTATGGACCGCCCGCCAAAGCGGATTTGAAGTCGCAAGGATGCGCGATCGAACCTTTGCCCCGACCTCGACCGTACTAGGCAGGCGTCCCGAAGTCTCCATTGGGGAGAAACTTCACGATCAGCGTTGCCCGGTCCATGCCGGGTGATCTGATCCTGGGCGTTGGTTGATGCAGGCGTCCCGCCAGTCGTTCTTGCTGTACCCACCTCCGAACCATGACCGCGAGCAGCGCCAGCCAATCCGTCGCGGCGACGGTCCTCGACGACGGATCCGCCATCAAAGCCTCTTCATCCGCGTCGCCGCAATGGCTTGGACCGGCAATTGGTGCGGTGGCGCTCTTGAGCATCTGCGGCTGGCTGTTCTGGGAGTTCTTCCTCAAGCAATTCCGATTTGCCATCGAGTCACAGGCTGATTGGGGTCACACGCTCGTCATTCCGTTCATCGCTTCGTATTTCGTGTATCTCGATCGAAAACGGTTGCTGGCGACGCCGTTCAAAACCACTTGGTCCGGTTTGGGCATCATGGTCGTCGGGGTGTGCTTGTACATGATCTGCACCGCCGGACCTGTGCAACTGCGGCATCACAACCTCCAGGGCGCCTGCGTGTCGCTGGCGATCACCGGCATCGCGCTGCTGTTCTGCGGATGGCGCGCCATGCGATACCTGTGGTTTCCGCTGGCGTACACGTTTGTGTTCTCGCAAACCATCTCTGAGAACCTGATCCACACGGTTACGTTCAAGATGCAGGACATCGCGGCCCGCGGCTCAGCCATCCTGTTGTCGCTGTTCCTGGACGTCGATCGGATGGGCAATACGCTGTACATCTTCCACGGCGGGAGCAGCGTTCCCTTGAACATCGCAGAGGCCTGCTCTGGAATGCGCATGCTCATGGCGTTCCTCGCCCTGGGTACGGCCATGGCGTACACGGGACTCAAGTATCCATGGCAGCGCGTGCTGCTTGTGGCGATGGGGGTGCCCACAGCCATCTTCGTGAACATTCTGCGGGTATGCACGCTCGGGGTGCTGACGATCTTCGACGCCGATTTCGCTGCGGGCGACTTTCATTCGTTCATCGGCCTGCTTTGGCTTGTGCCGGCGTTTCTGATTTATCTCGGCCTGATGTGGATCATCAGCCACATGGTGATTGAAGAACCTTCTTCGCCGTCGCGCTCCGCTCCTGCTCGGACTCAACATGCCGTTTGATCGCCGCGCCAAATTCGCATTGCTGGTCGCCTGCGTCACGCTCATCGTGTGCAACGTGGGCTTTCAGTACGCGGTGTCGGCGCTGAACATCTATCTGCGCAAGGAGCCCATCGAACTGCGTGAAACGTTTGCAACGCTTTCGCGCACCATTGGCCGTTGGACAGCATATGGCGAGGATGAGCAATTCGATGAAGCGCTTCTGCAGGAATTGGGAACACATAACACGATTTCGCGGCAGTATGTGCTGGACGGTAGTCCTCGCAATGGGGTGCTGAGTGCGCACATCGCGTATTACACGGGCATGATCGACGCAGTGCCGCACGTTCCTGATCGGTGTTTTGTCGCCGGCGGCCTCGAACCGGTCACGCTCAGTGACGTCTTTCCTCTGGCGGTCGACACAAGCGGCTGGCGAGAAGATCCGGGGCCGATCAACGCCGCGTCTGGCGCGCGATACATGTTCGCCGAGCACCGCGACGCCTTCACCAACCGACTTGAGTCTGTGCGAATGCCCGTGGGCGACCTCAAGATCCGCTTGACGGAGTTCGTCCGCAAGGACAAGCCTGATCTGAAGTGGTTCGGAGGATACTTCTTCATCGCCAACGGCCGCACCACCGCAAACCCGCGTGATATCCGCATGCTCGCGTTCATGCCTTCGGAGAAGTACGCGTATTATTGCAAGGTCCAGATCGTCTACGCCGCGCCGAACGCGACGCGCGAGCGCTACCTCGAACTGGTCTCCGACTTTCTCACCGACTTCCTGCCCGAACTGATGCTGCGACTTCCCGACTGGCGCGAAGTCGAAGAAGCGGCATCACATTCGGCCGCGGACGTTCGCGACGCCACACCAGTTTCGCCCTGATCTTTGAGGTTCTCATGGCAGCCAAGGTCAACACCCGTCTCCTTCTCATCGTCGTCCTCGTCTTCGGGGCCGCGCTCGCGTTGCTCGGCGGGGTGTATGTGCTCAAGCTTCGAGGCGACGCGACGCGTTCGTATCGCAAGGGCGAGGCCGCTTTTAACAAAGGCGACTACAAGACCGCGTATGACCAGTTTGGCCGCGCGCTCGGCAAGGACCCTGGCAACCTTCAATACCTTCAGCGTGTCGAAGAGTCGCTCCTCAAGATCGTGCCGCAATCGACCAACGAAGCCACAGAGGACTATTCCCGATACCTGGCCACGCTGGGACATGCGGCGGTGCACAATCCCACCGATCCGAACGCGCACCTGAGA
>CAZCGB010000257.1:0-5013 GCA_964498045.1 uncultured Isosphaeraceae bacterium | reverse complement strand
ACCCGTTTTCACGCTTATGAGCCGGACGTTCCGCTGATCGCGTTTCTTGGCCGCCGTGATACCGAAAAGGGCATCGATCTGCTTCTGTATGCGGCGAGGATGCTGCAGGATCGCGGCGCGAGATTCCAGCTGGCCATTTGCGGCCCGACGCTCTGGGGCGATCAGTATGGCGGCGTGTGCCGGAAGATCGCCGAGGAGTTGCGCATCAATGTCCTGTGGCGGCGTTTTGTGCCTGACGACGTGCGAGGCGCGCTGTTCACGCTCGCCCACTGCGTTGTGTATCCGTCGATTCATCGCGAACCCTTCGGCATGGTGGCGGCCGAGGCCGCGGCGCACGGCACGCCGGCGATCGTGCCCGATCATGGCGGCGTCGCGAGCGCGATCGAAGCTCAAGGCGAGGCAGCCGGTTTGCGGTTCAAGTCATGGGACTCCGGCGATCTCGCCGCGCAGATCGAACGATTGCTTGTCGATCGAGCGCTGCATCAGCGGCTGAGCGACGCCGGCCCGCGCGTCGCCGAGTTCTACTCGATCCCCAACCTGGCGGATCGAGTGCTGACGCACATTGGGCTGCCGACGCGACGCGACGCGTCGCCGCGCGGCTAAACTCGTTTTGTGAGAATCCTGCTGACCAATGACGACGGCATCGACGCGCCCGGCATCGAGGCCTTGTACGACGCGCTGCTCGCGCCGCCCGCGCTCGGTGAAGTGCTCACCATCGCCCCGCACACCGTGCAGTCGGCTTCAAGCCACGGCATCACGTTCCACGAGCCGCTGATGGTCCGCGAGGTCGTCGTCAACAACCGCATGAACGGCCTCAGCGTCGATGGACGTCCGGCCGACTGCGTCAAGCTCGCGCTACGGGCGATTTGGCAGGAGCGATACGGCCTGGACACTTTGCCCGACATCACCATCTCAGGCATGAACTCTGGCGCCAATGTCGGTATCAACATCATCTATTCCGGCACGGTCGCCGCGGCGGTCGAAAGCGCTTTTCTGGGCGTGCCGGCGATCGCGGTGAGCCTGCACATCGGCGACAGCGGGCGGACGCACTACGGCCGGGCGGCGCAGATCGCGCGGAAGGCCATTGACGAGGTCCTCAAGCATCCGCTCGATCGTCACAGCGTGATCAACATCAACGTGCCCGTCACGCAGTCCGCCGATGCGCCGATGCCGCCGATCAAGGTCGTGACGATGAACACCGCGCCCGGCAGCGACGACTACGAGCGGCGCGTCAGCCCCATGGGTCAGGTGTACTACTGGGCGCGCGGCAGCGGGATGGATTTCACGCACACCGCGCCCGAATCTGACGTGGAGGCGCTGATGCAGCGCTGCGTCACGGTGACGCCGCTGATGTACGCCATGACCGATCACGCGCGCATGCCGACATGGCGCGAGCGGCTGGGCGCGTGATCATTGATCGCCGTTGTCTTCGTTCTTGCGCGCAGGATTGATGAGCAGGCGAATCGTGATGTCGAACGTCTGTTCGCCGCGTAGGGTTTCGAGCGGCTTGCCGGCCGCGCGCCAGCGATACAGACTCGCTTCGATCGCCGAGTCGACGCGCTCATCGCCGGTGCCGCGAAGCAGCGTCGCGCGCTTTGGGACGCCCGTGGAGTCGAAACACACCTTGCACAACGGGTTGGCTGGCCAAGCCGTGAGCGTCGTGAGTACCGGCATCGTCGGCCGGCGCGGCTTGACTTCCAGGCCGTGCGCCGCGAGCGGTTTTCCCAATTGCCACTGATCGCGCGGCACATCAATGATGGATGATGGATCGGACTCCCGATCCGACTGCGCGCCGTCATTGGGCGCACCGACTCTCGGTTCCCGCGCAATCACCGGCTGCGGTTCGACCGGCGGAGATGGGTTGTGCGGCGTAGGTTGAGGCTGCGCCTCAGTGGGCCCGGATGTGTCTTCAAGCGACTTCTTGACGGCCGCACGCTCAGCGAAGTCCAGGGCCTCCGCAGCCAATTCCGTCACCGCGTCAACGAAAGATGAAGCGGAGTTCGTTTCGCCTTTCGACTCTTCGGCTGGTTCACGCTCGATTTCCTGTGATTCCGGGGCAGCGGGCTGTTCGCTCAATAAAGCGTCCGGTTGCGGATCAACATGCGCAAGCGCAATGACCGCTTCGTCGGATGTCGATGGCGTTTGCTCGATGGTTTGATCGTTCTTCGGTTCCGGCGCGGCCGGTGAATTCGAACTGTCGGGTTCCGGCTGCTTCTTGGCGGTTGACTCCGATGGCGCCTCGCTCGGGTTTGCAGTGTGGTCGTCAACTGGGTTAGGCGCCTGATGAGGAGTCGGCGGCGGCGGTTGCGGCGCGTTCGCGGCATCATCGGGCGCGACGGTCTTCGTTGCATCTGTCGATTCAGGCGTTGGCGGGCGTTGCGCAGCCTCGTCGGCCGGTCGCTCCACCGGCGGCGAAGGCGGAGACTGCTCCTGCGGTTGCGGCGATGGCGGTGTTGGCGGCGGCGACGCTGCGACGGGATCGTCGGTGAACGCCGCCTGCTCCACCGCGCTCTTGGCCATCATCTGCTTGACGTACTCGGTATAACCCAGCCATGTTGGAGACGGCGGCGCGGGCGCGTCGAGGCCGAGGTCAATCTCCTTCGGCGTGTTGGGCTGCGACGCTGGCGGCGGAGGGGGAGAAGTCAAGCGCACCTTGACCGGCTTGGACGACGGCGCGGCGGCGACCGGGCTCGCACCCAGCGGGTTCGGCATCGTCAGGATCAGAGCCGCGTGCAGCGCAAGCGACAGCATGAGCGCGATCGAAAACGTGCGGTTGGCGTGACGGGCGAGCATGGCGACATGATTCTAGATCGGCCGCGGAATGGGCTATGGATGCCGGTTTTTTGCGGCCGCGAGACCCGGGGGCGGCGCGAGACGGGCCTGTTCAAACAATGGCGAGCCGCGGAATGTCAAAGCCTGTTTCGCTTTGCCTCGGCTTGGTTCAGGAATGTGCGCGGCTGGCCGCGTTCAGCCTTCAATCTGCAATGACGCCAGCGCGGTCGCGACGTCGCCGTTGAAAGTGAACAGGCTGTCGATGTTTGCTGTCAGCATGATCGACCAGACGCGATCGTTGGTCCCGCTGACGCGCAGGCCCTTGCCGGCGTGCGCCATCTTCTTGCGCAGCCTGAGCAGTTGCGCGATGTTGGTCGAGTTGAGGTGCTCGACCGCGCTGAGATCGACGATGATGTCGGGCGTCTGCGCCTCGGGCGTGCGCTCGATGCGGTCGATCAGCGCATCCATGTCCTCGGAAAACGCGGGTTCGTTTCCAAGTTCGGCGATGACGATGCGCTCTGACCAGTCGTTGAGGCCCATGATGCCGAGCAAGGTACCACAACGGAGCGCGATGAACCAACGGTTGCGGGTGTGGCGCACGGCGCGCGAATCCGAAAGGCCCAGCCGCTTCAGCGGCTCGCGTGTCCTTCATGCACTGCCAAGCCGCTGAAGCGGCTGGCCCTTCATGATGCGTTTGGCCGCACCGCCGCGCCGCACTCGGTGCAGCGGTCGTTCACGCCGACCGGATACGCGCAGTTCGGGCACTGGCCGCGCCTGATGCGCCGCTGTCGCCGCAGCGCGAAAGGTGCGGCGAGGAGAAGCCACACGATGGCCGCGTAGAACGCCGTGTTGATCGCGAAGCCGGGACAGAGGGGGCGGCACGGCAGACACGTCTTGTGCGACTCAAGGTACGCGACTGTTTCGATGTCACCGAACGCGATGGTGTACGAATGCATCGGTTCGCCGCTCTCCCGGTCAAACCCGCCTGCGCATCCCCAAAGTGCGAGTGCCGGCCAGCCGGCGGCGAGATCGGTGACGATCCAATCGCCTTCACTCCAACCTGATCGCGACCATGAGGCTTGCCGAATCGGATACGTGACCTGCCACGGCCCGGTGTCATCATTGCCGCACGTCGGGTAGCAGGTCTGTATCAGATTGACTCCGTCCACTCTGACCTCGCTGGCCGGTCTAAGGCCGTGATCCCAATTCTGCACCTTGCCGAACGAGGCGCGCTGCGTGACGAGCGACCACCCGTCGCCGGTCTGGGGAATTTTCACGGCCACGTCAATGGGTTGCTCGCTGCCGCAAAGCGCCGCACACGACCAGGCCACCGCGACGTTGACGATCGCGCCAAGCAGCAGGAACAGGCAGGTGCGCAAGAGCCGGCGCTTCATGCGGTCATCGTACCGCGCGTCATTCCCGCGCAGGCGGGAATCCGGTGACGGAATGGCCGAGGCTTCCGGGAGTCGTGGCATTGCTCTCGCCAGGCTCCCGCCTGCGCGGGAGCGACGGGATGCTTACGTCAATTCAGGCGGCGGCGGCACTTCCGCCGCATCACCCGCGCTGTCCTCGCTCGAACCATCCGCGATGCGTGCCGTCGCGATGACGCGGTCGCCTTCGTTCAACTTCACCAGTCGCACGCCCTGGGTGTTGCGGCCGATCTGGGAGATCGACTTCGCCGCGACGCGCGTCAGCAGGCCGCCGGCAGTGATGAACATGACGCTGTCGTTGTCGGTCACGCCGCGCACCGCGATGACCGGGCCGTTGCGCTCGGTGGTCTTGATGTCGATGCGGCCCTTGCCGCCGCGCCGCTGCGGCGAAGTGGTGCCGTCCTCGCTCTTGACCAGGTACTCGGTCAGCGGCGTGCGCTTGCCGTAGCCGTTGGCGCACACGGTCAGCAGGTCAGCCCTGTCATCGACGCGGATCAGGCCGACGACCTTGTCGCCTTCCTCGAGTTCAATGCCCTTGACGCCCGCGGCTCCGCGGCCCATCACGCGCGCGTCGTTCTCATCGAAGCGGATCGACATGCCGCTGGCTGTTGCGAGCAAAACATGATCGCTGCCGGAGGTGTGGATGACGTCGATGAGCGAATCGCCCTCATTCAGGCCGACCGCGATGATGCCTGAACGATTGACGTTGCGGTAGTCCTGCAGCGCGGTGCGCTTGATCTTGCCCGACGCGGTGCCGAAGAAGAGGAAATCCTCGCTCTTGTCGAAGTCGTGGATGTTGAGGAACGCCACC
>CAZCGB010000256.1:0-5018 GCA_964498045.1 uncultured Isosphaeraceae bacterium | reverse complement strand
GCCCCATGCCCGGCAGCATGAACTCACCCATGACGCTGACGCGCGGGAAGCCGCCAGAGAGCAACGCATCGCGAGCCTTGAGATGCAGGTGATCGAAGTACTCAAACGGATGCCGACTCAGAATCGCAACGCCTTCGACTCCGCCGTCGCGGGCTTCGCCGCGGCATTCGTAGCCGATCTGTTCCGCGAGTTCCGCAGCGGTGTTGTCCTTGCCCCTGCGCTCAGGTCGATCAAAGACCACTTCCTGCAACAGGACGAAGTCGGGCTTCTCGTTGAACGTGGCCTTGAACGCATTGCTGACGGCTGCGAGCTGCAACGGCACATCCCGATGCTTGAGGTTGTATGTAAGCACGCTCAGGCACGTGCCGTCCTGGCCGCACGAGGGAGGCACGACAGGCGCCAGCGATCCAACAGCGACGCCCTTCGCCTCGGGTTTCGGCCGATCGGACTTGGTCGTTGCGTGATAAATCGTCTCACACCCGATGGGAATGACCGCCATCGCGCCCAAGACAAGACCTGCACACAGTCGAAACTCCGGCATCACAAATCCTCCGATAGAGACTGCGACCATGTGCATTGTAACGATTGGGCCACGCCCCCCTCTGATGCAGAGTCAGGGTCGTTTCCCCGTGGGCAGACCATGTGATCTGACGTATCAAACCTTCAGGCGACCTGTGCTTGCCGCCGCCGGAGCGAATCAACCGTTTCTTTCTGAAAGGCACGTGCCATGTCGAACCATGCCCCTCACAACATCGCCAACACACAGAGCTCGGGCTGCTGCTCGAAGAAGATGATCCTGCAGGCAGGTGACGTGATGACGAAAGATCCGGTATCCGTCACGCCGGACGTCTCGGCCCGTGAACTGGCGCGCGTGCTGACCGACAACCAGATCTCCGGCGTGCCCGTGGTCGATCCCCAGGATCGGGTCATCGGCGTCGTGTCTCGCACGGACCTGCTGCAATGGTGCGTGACAGGTGGCTTGGGCATGGGCGCGGGAGACCTGCTGCCTACCCTCTCAGCCCGGGCCGCAGCGGGGCGCACTGGACCTGATGATTTGGGGATCGTCGAGGATTTCATGACCGAGGACGCGATCACATGCAGCGCCAACACTCCTGTGGCGTCGATTGCCCGCCGAATGGCGGAGGAACGGGTGCACCGCGTCATCGTGTTGGATGAAGATGGATGCCTGACGGGTGTGGTGACCAGCTTGGATGTGCTCAAGGTGTTCCCCGCCTGAGCCGAAATAGGTCATGCGAATGGCGCACGGATTGCGCAGCTCCGACGATCCCTGCGGGTGACATCATCACCGTAGAATGCATGCATCTCATGGCCTGACACGGCCTTGAGATCGAATGGACGTCGGAGGGGAGAAGAAGATCCTGAGTCAGTCACGCGTCGTCCGCGGGCGAAGCGTGCGCTCACCGCATCGAGGAAAGGACCATCGATGACCACACGGCATCCACAAATCGAAGACAACCCTGTCGAGAAGCGCATCGCTCATAAGGGTAAATCACGAGAGGTTGAACCAAAGGTGGCGATGGACGATGCGTGGCTCGCCCGTATGGACGCCGACGCAGATAGCAACGTCTGCGACAACGGCATGCGTCATCTGGAATTCGACATCGCCGCATGGTTCGCACTGGATCAAGACGATGAATTCCGATCGAAGTGCATGACTGAATGCTGGTACGGGTGACTCTCAGCGATCTCGGTCGTCGGCGTCGAACTGAATCTGCACGTTGACGAATTCGAAGTCGTCGAGATCGCCCGAACTCGCCGATGCGCGAACGCGAACGGTGTTCACGCCCTCCACAAGCAGGCCGAGCGGAATCTCCACCCGGAATTCCCCGAAGCTGCCGTCCGTCGGCGCACCATTGAATCGTGTTCCCAGACGCTGGTCGTTGATGAAGACCGAATTCTGCGCCTGCGCGCCCTTGAACTTGACAACGAACTCGGCCTTGTGCGTGTTGGGCGGCAATTGCTGCCTGCCAAGCGTGAATTCAGCCTGGTATTCCGAACCCTCGGCCTGCTTCTGGAACTGACTGTTGATCGCGCCTTCGAACTCGTTGTTGCCCAGGTGATGCACCTGCGGATCGGTCTCCAGCACGATGACGCTTGATCTCTTCTTCGCAAGCGCGAAGTTGCGCGTCACGCTCGCCTGCTCGGCCTCGGCCCGCGCGATGTTTTCGGTCTGCGGCGTGTAACCGTCGAGTGACGCAGACAGCGCGACAAAATCCGCCGGCAGTTCGGGCAGCGCGAGCGCGTAGTGGCCGCTGACGTCGGTCACTGCCACCAGGGCGCCGGCTCCGGTGGACATGTCCAACCGAACCGTCACACCCGCAAGCGCGTTGCCGGTTTCGGCATCCGTCACAGTGCCTGCGACCATGCTTCGCGAGACGTCCATGTTGGTCGCCTTGTACATGGGCAGATAGCGATAGTAGACCTCAAGGCACAGCGTGCAGATCGCGGTTTGATACACGCGCCCGCCGATCTTCGACCAGTTGTCGGCGGGATCCCAGCTCCCCGACGCTTCACCGGATGTCTTCTGATTGCGCAGCAGCACGCGCGTCAGCTCGTCATTCCATTTGACCCAGCCGTCGCCCTGGTATTGGAACATCGCCAGCGTGGCGTAGTACCAGTAGTAGGTGTTGGCGGCGCTGTCCCAGCGCGGAAGGTTCTCGAGGATGTACTCCGACGAGCCGCGCATGCGCTGATCGTTGCGAGGCATGCCCAGAAGCTGCTGAATGAACATGCCTTCGGCTGACATCGACGGGGAAGGCGGCTGGCCAGGCTGATACGCATAGCGCCCCGGTCGATCGGGCATGCTCACATTCACCATCCAAGAACTCGCCGCGGCGAAGGCATCATCGCGTGAGGGCAACCCGGCCCGCTTCGCACTCATCAGGGCCATGACCTGCCAGCCCGTGACGGATGTGTCGCCCGCCTGACGCGGCTCATAGCGCCAGCCGCCGACATTGCGATTGCGGGCGGCGTCGATGAACTCCACAGCGCGGCGGACCGGCTCGCGCAGATTCGGATCGCCGGTCATGCCCAGCGACTCGGCGATCGCGATCGAAGCGATGCCGTGGCTGTACATGGTTTCGCCCGCGCGCAGGTCGCCATCAGCTTCCTGCTGCCCGACCAGCCAAGCCAAACCGCGCTCGACGTTGGCCTTGTAGCGGCCTTCCTTCACATGCGTGTGGTCAGCGCCGAGGAAGCACAAGAGCGCAAGCGCGGTGGTGGCGACGTCGGTGTCGAACTTGCCTTCGCCGCCGCATTTGCCGCAGTCGGCGTCAAAGCCGCGCGTGGCCCAGCGGCCGTCGGGCGACTGATGCCGCGCCAGCCATTCCAGCGCCAGCGCGACGGCCTTCTCCGTCTCCTCGCTGCCGCCCATCTTCTTCACCGTCTCCAGGCGCGTCACTTCATTGCGTGCCGCGTAAGGGCTGTTGGGCGGCTGCAGATCGGTTGGCAACCGCAGATTCAGATCTGGCCCCGGCGCGGCATCGGGCAGCGCGAGTTCAGTTAATGCCGCGGCGATCGGCGCGTTGTTTGAACCGGATATCTCATCAGCATCATTGATCGCGCCCGTGACGCTGGTGGTGGCTGCGTCGCTGGCGTCGTCACCGCCGCCGCCCGAGTTGAGATGGTCCGGCGAAAGCGCGATGGAGACCGATCCTGTTGTGGGCGCGAACGACGCGCCGTCATTCGCAGCGCGACCCGATCGCTCATTCGACGCGGCAAATCGACCGCCTTCGCCCGCACCTGCCTGGTCTGAAGGACCGCCCCGTGGCTGTCCCTGGCCATCTTCGGGAATGGAAAGCTCGCCGATGGCAAGGGTGGGCATCGAAAGCGCATCACCCAGGCCAAGCGCCTGATCGCTGCTTGGTGCGGCGGTTCCGGCGTCGCCGACACGCGCGGCGTCCAACGCTGACGCAGCACCATTCGCTGCCGCTGCGCTTTCGAGGCCTTCGATTGAGCCCGGTCCCGACGCAGTCGGCGCGAGCGCGACGGCCACATCGCCGCCCGAGCCTGCGAACGCGGATTGGCCTGTCGCAGCGCGCGTGGCCGACGCTCCGGCCGCCGCCACCTGTGGGCCAACTGCTGCGGTTTCATCGCCCGTTGCATCGCCTGCGCCATCGGCGCCCTGCGGCAAGCTCAGACTCATCGCCATCGATTGCGTTGACGACAAGCCATCATCCAACCCGAATGCGGAGTTGCTGTCCGGCGCGGATGCGCCGACTGGTCCCCCGGGCGTCGAATCGCCAGCCGCGTTCACGCCGCCTGAGGAAGTCATGATCTCCACACCACCTGCCTGACCGGCGATTGCGGTTCCCGGCGCGAATGCGACCAGCCCGCCCGCGCCGACTCCGCCGCCATTCATCGCGCCGGCGTCGGCGTCGCGCCGTCTGCTACTTGATGCGAGAGCCGATGCAGGCTCGCCCACGCCGGGCTGCGTCGCGGCTGCTTCGCTTCGCAGGACTGCGCCACCCGATGGTGTGGCGAGGTTCGATCCGTCTGGAGTCGGAGCTCCGCCCCCATCCTGAAGCGCGAGCGCGCTGGATGGGGCGGCGGTCATCGATTTCGAGTTTGCATTTTCACCCGAAGACTCCCTCGCGGTACGTGCCTCGCCGACAGCCACCGCTTCCGGCGCTTCGCGCCTGGCAGTTTGAACATCGGTCTGTACGGCCGCTCCGGCGTTTGCGCCCAACGCAGGATTTGCCGCGGCCGCAGCCATCGCGGCGCGGGCGGTCGATGATCCGCGCGCATCCGTGGCCGACACATTTGCCGCGACTTCTGGTCCATGCCCCGCGCCGGTGGCGGCGACGTCCACAGGCAAAGCGATCTGCGACCGGTCGTTGGATCTGGCGTCGCCCACCTCCATCGATTTCGCGCTGGTGATTCCTGCCAGCGCAGTGGTGGCCGCGACCGGTTCCCTGGAATCCCCCGGCACCTGAGCGATGCCGGCATTGGGAGATTCATCGGCGGCAGATGCAATCATCTGCGGCGCAACAGCTATG
>CAZCGB010000255.1:0-5022 GCA_964498045.1 uncultured Isosphaeraceae bacterium | reverse complement strand
GGTCGGCGACATTCACGATTGAATCGTGATTGATGTCGGCGGCGCATGCGGTTGGCGGGACTTGGGGGGGCGGACAGGCTCCCCATGCCGTGATCACCGCGAGCAGGTCCGCCACGTTCACCTGCGTGTCGCCGGTGACATCGGCCGGACAGGCGACCGCGCCGGTGACGGTGATGTCGAGCGTGAGAGTGAGCGCCGAGTTCGCCGCGCCTGGCAGGTTCTCATCGCTGAGGTTGATGGTCGCCTGCGTGGAATACAGGCCCGGCGCGCGGCCGTCGGAATCGAACGCGAAGTTCAGCGTCGCAGGCGTCGAGCCGACGCCGGTCGTCAGGCCATTCATGAACGCGAACGGGCTGCTGAGCGATGACACGCCGTCGATGTCGAGCAGCGCCTGCGAGGAATTGAATCCGAAGTTATGGATGGGCACGGCGATGACGTGCGCGCCACTGTCGGGCGCGAAGGAGGCCGCGACGGTGGTGACGTTCACATCGGAAGCGGAAGCGAACGAACCGTTGGCGTGACGGACGATCGTGCCGACCGAGTCGAGCGTAAGCGAGGCGGGCTGCACGGCCTGGCTGGTCGAGGTGAGCGTGACCCGCGCGGTGGTCGCGCCAACGGTGGACGTGTTGAGCGCGAAGTTCAGGACATCCGAGTCGCCCAGCGGCTCAACGCCGCCGTTCTGCACGCCGCCCAGCGCGAGCGATCCCGCGGCGAAATAGTTCAGCACGTCGCCGCCGAGCATGGTGGAGACGGGCGCGGGATTGGTGACGGTCAGGGAAAGACTGTGCGTCGCGCCCTGAATGATGCGGCCGAAGTTCGCCGGGGGGCCGAACGTGCCAGCCATCTTCGCGGGAATCTGGTAATCGACGACGACGGGAATGTGGTCGGAGGCGTCGTACAAATCCGCGGCGAGCGCGTTGGAGCGGGTGCGGTTGCCGTAGTACGTGTTTGCGCCGGTGTTGATGGACTGGTTGTAGTGCGCGCCATCGTTGCCCAGGCCGCGGTAAATCCATGAGCCGGTCATGAGCGAAAGGCCCAGGCCGTCCTGCATGGACGCGGTGGAGAGCTGGAAGTCGAAGCGGTCATCCATCCCGCCGCCGACGAGCGTGCCGTTGGGCAGGCGCGGCGACTGGGTGTGCTTGAGCGCGTTGCCCGAGCCGGCCCAGGAGCCCGTGCCGAGCGGATCGAGCATCTGCGCGGCGCCTGCGGAAAGCATGTGCAGGTACGCGGGTTCGGAGTTGTTGTAGATGTTCCAGTCGCCGGCGAAGATGACGTTCTGATTCGCGCCCAACGCATCGGCGTTGGTGCGCATGGTCTGCGCGCCGGTGAGGCGTTCGGCTTCAAAGCCGGTGCTGGATTTGAGATGCGCGGAATAGACGTAGAACGACGACGCGGGCGACGTGTAGCCGTTGAGCTGGAGCTTCCAGCGGTCGCAGCGGCGTCCCGCACCGGTGTACAGGTCCGCGTGCGAGGCGGCGACTTCGCTGAGCAGGTCGGTGCGGTAGAACATCG
This sequence comes from uncultured Isosphaeraceae bacterium, assembly GCA_964498045.1. GTDB lineage: Bacteria > Planctomycetota > Phycisphaerae > Phycisphaerales > SM1A02 > DATKJG01. The sequence goes on along the minus strand of CAZCGB010000255.1, from coordinate 3,510 downwards.
CCTGCGCGCCGCCGTAGTCGTCTTCGCTGGCGCTGGTGAATGTTCCCAGCGCGTAGGTGACGCCTGCGGGCGCGGTGGCGTTGATCATCGCCTGCAGCGAAGCGACATTGGTGGTCAGGACTTCCTGGAAGACGAACACGCCGACGGGGGCCGCGAAACCGCCCTTGTCGTCGGCCTGGAGCGCGGCGAAGACGTCCTGCAGGTTGCCGGTGTTTCCCACCAGTTGCGCGATGTTGTAGTTCACCACGCGCACCTGCGCGGCGCACGGCTGGGCGAGAGCGATCGCCGCGAACGCAAGCGCCGCCAGGCGCATGGAGGAAAGGAATCTCTCGCCGGCAAGTCGGCGCAGCGGGGAGCGGCTGGTCATCTGCATCAATTTCCCTCTGGAACAACCCCCGCCGCACGACCTGCCCTGCACACGCAAGTTCCGCATTGATAGGGATTTGCGCCGAAGCGGCTATGATAGCGGCCCCACGCGAGGGACTGCAAGGGTTGTTTCCAACGGGCGGTGCGTTGCGTGGCTGCACCTATCTATAGTCACCGCCCGCCGCCGCCGAGTGCCACTGGCGTGTCGGCCGCCCGCTTTTCACACGCTCTGAGTCCTTTGGAGTTCCGCATGATTCGTTCCGCCTGCCGCGCGACGCTTGTCGCCGGTTCCGTGTTCGTCACGCTGGCCTGCTCGCCCACTGCATCCGCACAGCATGTGCAGGTTGAGGAGTTCACGCTGGACAACGGCATGAAGTTCCTGCTTGTGCCGCGCAGCGACCAGCCAAACTCGATCGCCGCGGGCTGGCTGGCGAAGGTGGGCAGCGTGAACGAGCGGCCGGGCATCACCGGCATCAGCCACTTCTTCGAGCACATGATGTTCAAGGGCACGAACACCATCGGCACGCGCGATGCGAAGAAGGACGCGGAGTTGCGCAAGCAGCTCGATGAGGTGCATACGAAGATCCTGCACGAGGTGTGGACAACGCAGTACGCGCGGCTGCGCGCGGGCGAGATCGCTGACCCCTGGGACGCCGCCAACGACACGCCGGAGCTCAAGACGCTGCGGGCAGAGCTCAAGCGTCTGATGGAGGAGGAATCGAAGGTCATCGTCAAGAACGAGTTCGACTCCATCTACACCAGCAACGGCGGATCAGGCATGAACGCCTTCACCGCCAACGACGTCACCTTCTTCTTCATCAACATCCCCTCGAACAAGTTCGAGCTGTGGGCGTGGATGGAGAGCGATCGGCTGAACGACAGCGTGTTCCGAGAGTTCTACGCCGAGCGCGACGTGGTGCATGAGGAGCGCCGCCTGCGCACCGAATCGACGCCCACGGGCGTGTTCGAGGAGCAGTTCGATTCGATGTTCTGGCAGAGTTCGCCGTACCACTGGCCGGTGATCGGCTGGACGAGCGACCTCAACAGTTACACGATGGACCAGGCGAAGACGTACTTCGACACGTTCTACCGGCCGAACAACCTGGTGGGGGTGATCGTGGGCGACTTCGACCTGAACGAAGTCAAGAGCACGATCCGCGAGTATTTCAGCCGGTTGAAGCCCGGCGCGGTGCCGCCCACGCCGATGGTCACGCTGGAGATGCCGCAGACGGCAGAGAAGCGCTTCTTCGCCGAGTGCGACTGCCAGCCGCAGGTGGAGATCCGCTATCACACCGTGCCCTTCGGCCACAGCGACAGTTACGCGCTGGACATGATGGCGTCGATCCTCAACGGCCGGACGGGGCGGTTGTACAAGTCGATGATCGAGGGCAAGGAGATCGCATCGAGCGCGTCGGCCGCGGCAGGCGGGCTCGGCGCGCCGGCGAAGTATGCCTCGTTCTTCTCCTTCAGCGGCGAAGTGAAGGGCGACAACGAGCCCGAAGCACTGGAACAGGCGTGGTACGACGAACTCGAACGCCTGAAGAAGGAGCCCGTCGGCGAGAAGGAACTGCAGAAGGTGAAGAACCAGCGCGCGGCGAACGCGTATCGCTCGCTGCAGAGCAACTTCTTCCTCATGCTGCAACTGGGTTTGTATGAATCGATGGCGGGTTGGGAGTACATCAACGAAAGCCCCGCGAAGTACCAGGCGGTGACGGCCGCGGACATTCAGCGCGTCGCCAACACCTACTTCGATTGGAAGAACCGCAGCGTGGCGACATACACGCGCAAGGCTGGCACGGCCGGGGCCGACGCGGCTGATCCGGAACTCGAAGGCATTCCCGCCGAACTGCTGCCGCAGATCAAGCAGATGGTGACGCAACTGCTCAAGCAGGAGGACCCCAATGCGATGCGCATGATCATCAGCCAGATCGAGGCGAGGAGCGCGACGATTGCAGGCGATCCGCAGGCTCCTCCAGGAGCCGACAAGGCCATGGCGTATGTGCTGAAGAAGTTGAAGGCGCATCTGGCGGAGTTGGAAGCCGCCGCCCCGTCGGCCTCCGCGTCGCAACCCGCCGCGACGGAGCCGAAGTAAGTCACGCACATTCCCGGCGACCTGTTGAATTCGTCATGACACATCACAAAGCACCCATGTCCATCAAGACCCATATCGCCGTTTCGCTCGCGCTGACCGCGCTTTCGCCGTGCTCGCTTGCGCAGCAGCTCCCCGCTCGTCCCGAGCAGATCACCTTCGCGCCGCTGAAGTTCGAGCCGCCCGCGGCATCGCAGTTCCGGCACACGCTGTCCAACGGCGTGGTCGTGTACCTCGCGCCCAGCAGCGAGTTCCCGCTGGTCAACATCTCCTTCACCTTCAAGGGCGGCGGATACCTTGAGCCGGCCGGCAAGATCGGCCTCGGCGGCGCGACCGGCGCGATGATGCGCCAGGGCGGAACCGCCAGCATGCCGCCGGCGGAGCTGGATGAACGCTTCGACTTCCTCGCCGCGACGGTCAACGCGAGCGTCGGATCGACATCGTCGGGCGCGAGCCTGAACTGCCTGAAGTCCAACCTCGATGAGGCCCTCTCGCTGTTCATGGACATGCTGCGCAACCCCGGCTTCGACCAGAAGCGCCTTGATGTGATGAAGGCCGACTGGATCGAGAAACTCAAGCAACGCAACGATGAGGCTGATTCGATCCTTGAACGCGAATGGAGCACACTTCTGTACGGCGCCGATCACTTTGAGGCGGCCGAGCCAACCAAGGCGATGGTCGAATCCATCACGCGCGATGACCTGCTCGCGATGCACAAGCGCATCTTCCACCCCGCGCCGGGGAACCTGTACATCGCCGTCACCGGCGACTTCAACGAGAAGGACATGCTCGCGCGGCTGGAGCAGTTGCTCGCAGGCTGGCCCGCGGGCGAAGTCCCGGCCGACCCGCCCGCCCCCACCGCCACCTTCAAGCCGGGCGTTTATCACGTGGAAAAGGACATTCCGCAAGGCAAGGTCTCGATCGGGCTGCGAAGTATTCAGCGCGACGATCCTGATTACTTCTCCATGCTGCTGCTGAACAATGTGCTCGGCGGAGGCGGATTCACCAGCCGCATCACCAACCGCGTCCGCTCGGACGAGGGCCTCGCCTACTCG
>CAZCGB010000254.1:0-5045 GCA_964498045.1 uncultured Isosphaeraceae bacterium | reverse complement strand
CTGAATCAGACGATCTCGATCAAGACGGACGCGACGGGCAACAACCTGATCGTCGCCGCGCCCGGGCCGATCACCGACGAGATCGGCGCCACCGCCGCGCAGCTCGACGCCCTCGCGCCCGCGGCCGGCCAGGGCATCTTCATCATCGACCTGCAGAACATCACGCCCGACGCTGCCAAGACTATCATCGAGACCATCGGCCTGGACAAGAAGCAGCCGGAAGACTCGAACTCGCGCATCGTGGTCGAGCCGATCAAGATTTCGCTGGTACCGGGGCGCAACTCGATCATTCTCGTGGGCAACCCGGCCGACCGCGATACGCTGGTCAAGCTGCTGGCGTCAATCGACACCGCGCCGGCCATGGCCGAGGCGCAGGTGGTCGTCGTGCCGCTGAAGAACTCGCAGGCATCGGCGATCGCGACGCTGCTGGGCAACGTGCTCAAGCCCGGCGAGCAGCAGGTCGACACGCCGCTGGCCAAGGCGATTCGCGAGCAGGTCCGGAGATTGAGCGTGCACAAGGGCACCGCGGAAGGCGCCGGCGGCCAGGACCGGCGCATCGAACTCGACCTCACCAAGCCGGTGAAGGTGACTCCCGAGCCGCAGACGAATTCGCTGATCGTCTCGTCCACGTACGAGAACGTCGTCGCGCTGGAAGAGATCATCGCCATGTTCGATCGCCTGCCCATCACCGACGCGGTGACGGTGCAGATCTATCCGCTGCAGAACATCGCAGCCGAACAGTTCGCGCGCATCGTCAAGGACCTCTTCACCCAAGGCAAGACGCTGGGGAAGGTCGGCCGCACGAACGTCGTCGGCGAACCAGAAGGCGAGGCAGGCAAGGCGCTGCTGGATGAAGTTGCGCTGAGCACCGACGAGCGCACGAACTCGGTGATCGTGGCCGGGACGGAGAACGCCGTCGCGCTGGTCGAGGTGCTGCGCACGCGGCTGGACAACGACATGTCGAGCGCGTGGGTCGAGCCGAAGGTGCTGCCGCTGCGTTTCGCCGACGCCGCCGACCTCGCGGCGACGCTTGATGCGATCCTGGTGCAGGGCGCGGGCAATCTGCCGCAGTCGAGTCCGCTGCAGAAGCAGGTGGCGCGGTTGCGAATGGCCCGGCAGAATCACGACGGCGGACTGCCCAACACCGTGGTCGAATCCGATGTATTCACACCCATGACGCGGCTGGTGATCAAGCCGCAGACGCAGCTCAACGCGCTGATTCTCGTGGGCACGCCCAACAACATCGAGGTCGTCAGCGAACTGGTGGCGATGCTCGACATCGAAGCCGCTTCACCTGCCGATTCGGTGCGGATCTATCCGCTGGAGAACGCCTCTGCTTCGCGGCTGGCGACGACCATCAAAACGCTCTTCGATCAGCAGGTGCAGTCGAAGTCGATCCGTCCGGAGGATCGCGTCATCGTGCAGGGTGATGAGCGCACCAACGCGCTGGTGGTGGCGACAAGCCCGCGCAGCTTCGCGGTGCTGGAGAACCTGCTCAAGACGCTCGACACCAAGCTGGCTCCGGAACTGAGCGAGCTCAAGCAGATCGAGCTGAAGAACGCCGCCGCGCCGCGATTGGCGACGCTTGTGCAGCAGCTGATGGACGCCCGCAGCGAGCGTCTGCGAAAAGTTGCGCCCGAGGCGGCGGACTTCGAGCGGGCGATGATCGTCGCCGACGCGCGCACGAACTCGCTGGTGGTGGCCGCCGGACCGGAATCGTTTGAGATCATCAGGCAACTCGTGGCCGACCTTGATGCGGCGACGCTCGGCGACGCGGCGCTTGTCCGCGTGCTGCCCGTGACCGGCGGCGGAAACCTTGATCGTCTCGCAACCACCATCAACCAGATCATGCAGCGGCGCTACGCCGATCTTCCCGCCGACCTGCGCAACAGCCAGCGGCCGCTGGTGATGACCGACGCGCGGACCAACAGCCTGCTGGTGGCGGCGAATCCGGAGGACTTCGCGTCGATCGAGGACCTGGTCACCAAACTCTCCGCCGCTCCGACCAATCCCGCCGTCGGCCTGCACGTCATTCCGCTTGGCGAATCGACGCGGGCCGAACTGCTCGCCCCGCGATTGCAGAAGCTGATGCAGGACCGGGCGGCATCGCTGGGACCGGCGGCGACGCCTTCGGATCGCGTCACCATCGAGCCCGACCCGGCGAGCAACAGCATCATCGTCGCCTCCAGCGCGGAGAATCTGGATGTGGTGAAGGGCCTGATCGACATGCTTGTGGCGGCGGAGCGCGAAGCGGCGGGGGCGGGTGCTGGCAACGCGATTGCGGGTGGGCCGCGTGACATCGAGTTCGTGCCGCTGACCTCCAGCCGCGCCGCCGACATCGTCGATCTGCTGGATGACCTGTATGTGCAGGAGGCCAACCGCACGCGCGGCCAGAACGTGGTGCGCGTGACAGCCGACGATCGCCTGAACGCCGTGCTCATCAACGCACCGGGTTCGGACGTCCGCGCCCTGAAGAACCTCATCGCGCAGCTCGACGGCGCGAAGCCAGCTTCGGTGGTCGAGATCAAATACGTCCCATTGCAGTCGGCCAACGCAGTGGAGACGGTGAGCCTGATTGAAAACGTGCTGAGCGGTCGCGGCATCGGCGCGAGGCGGAATCCGCGGCAGGCCACCGTTCTCAAATACCTGCGGCAGATCGCCAAGGGTGACACTGATCCATCGCACGTCGCGACGCAGCCGGATGAAGACCTGCCGCAGGATGTCGAAATGCAGGTGTCCGCCGCGATCCGTGAATCGATCACGCTCACGCCGGACCTCCGCACCAACACCATCATCGTCTCTGCGCCGCGCGAGTCGATCGCCATGATCGAGCGGATGATCCGCGACCTCGATTCCTCGTCGGTCGGATCCAAGAACATCCGCATCTTCAAGCTCATCAACGCCGACGCGCTGGCCATGGCGGAGATCCTTTCAGACCTCTTCAAGCTGCGCCAGGGCAGCAGCATGTACGTGCTCAAGCCACGCGAGGATGGCGGAGCGGCTCCGAGCGTTTCGGCGGCAGATGCGGGAGGCGAAATGGCTGGCCCGGCGCCCGCGCCGGGGAACGTGCTCGCAGGGCTCTCGGGAACCGACCTCACCGCCGTGCCCGACGAACGCCAGCAGCTGGCGATCACCGTCGATTCGCGCACCAACAGCCTCATCGTCTCCGGCACGCCGACGTACCTGGACCTGGTCGCGAAGGTCGTTGAGGAACTCGACGGCCTGCAGGCCAACGAGCGCGAGGTGTACGTGTATCAGCTTCGGAACGCGGTCGCCTCGGATGTCGCGCGCGTGGTCAGCGAGTTCGTCGACACCGAGCAAAAGAAGCTCATTGGCACGCTTTCGCCCGATCAGCTTGGCTCGGCGGCCCGGCTTCTGGAGCGCGAAATCACCATCAAGGGAGACGAGGCCTCCAATACCGTGCTGGTCTCAGCAAGCCCGCGATACATGGATCGCGTGAAGAACATGATCAACCAGCTCGACGTCGATCCGCCGCAGGTGCTCATCCAGGTGATGCTCGCCGAGGTCACGCTGGACTCGCGCGATGACTGGGGAGTCAGCCTTCGCGCCGCGGTCGACATCGGCTCGACGACCGTCTCCGGCGGCTACGGCCTGGCGCGCGGGCTGCTGCCCGGACTGGGCGTGCCCAACCTCGCGGTCGCGTCCGATGACTTCAATCTGCTGATTCGCGCGCTGCGCTCGCAGGGACGTCTGCAGGTGTTGAGCAACCCATCGATCATGGCGGCAAACAACACGGTGGCGCACCTCCAGGTGGGCGAGACCGTGTTCCTTCCGGCCTACACAGCCATCAGCGACACCGGCCAGGTGTCCACCACGCTTGAGAAAGAGGATCTCGGCGTCATCCTTGACGTCACGCCCTCGATCAACCCTGACGGCTTCGTCCGCATGGTCATCAGCCCGGGCATCAGCAACCTCAGCGCGCGCACCACGCAGATCTCCGAGGACTTCAATTCACCCATCATCACCCGCCGCACGGCCGACACCACGGTCACCGTCAAGGATGGCCAGACCATCGTCATCGGCGGGCTGATCAGCGACCGTTTCGAGCGGCGGGACAAGAAGGTGCCGTTCCTGGGCGATCTGCCGCTGGTCGGTCCGCTGTTCCGCAGCAACACCGAAGAGACCGCCAAAACCGAGCTGTTGATCGTGCTCACGCCGCACGTCATCGACAGCCCTGCTCATTTCGACCGCGTGGATGAAATCACCGAAGGCGAGATCGATCGACTGTCCCTGCCGGAGAATGTGAAGGACCAGATTCGCAAGGGCCTGCTCGAAGGCACGGGCGCGCTCTACGATGCCAAGGGCAATCCCATCAAGCTGAAGAAGGACGACCAGGCCGAGTCCGAGACGCCGATCGAGAAGCAATGAACCACACTAAGACAAGGATCCGACGGATTTGCAGCGATCAGCAACGGCCGGCCAAGGTGCGTCAGAGGCGGACGCATCTGAAGGTTCGCCGAATTGCCAGGCTGTGTATGTGCGCATCCGCGGCTGGGTTCCTTGTCGCCTGCCAAACCGACAAGGTCACGACCTCCGACGGCTGGCCTCTGCCGCCTGAGCCGCGGGCCACGCCCGTGCCGCCCGCGGGAATCAAGGCTGACCGTATGGCGTTCATGGTCGGCTCGAAACCCGACGACACCGACAACAACGGCTACCCCGACGCCATCCGCGCATCGGTCGCGCTGTTCAGCACCGAGCATCCCACCGCGCTGCGCGAGGATGGAGCCTTCGAGTTCATCCTGTACCAGCAGGGTCAGAGTGAGACGCCCGGCAGCAAGCCCATCGCGCAATGGCGCATCGAAGGCGAAGCCCTGCGGCCGTCACTGGCCATGGCCCAGTACGGGCCGTGCTATCAGTTCATCTTGAGCCTTCTTGCGACCCCGTCCGGCGACAAACTGCCGATCGAACGCGCCGACATGATCTGCCGCTTTGAGCCGGCCGACGGCTCGGCGACGGTGCAGAGCATGGGTGTGCGATCGCTGCAGATCGGCGGTCGATGAGTCGTTGCATCCTGCGTCCGGGTT
>CAZCGB010000253.1:0-5056 GCA_964498045.1 uncultured Isosphaeraceae bacterium | reverse complement strand
AGTAGGTGCTCACTGCGAAGACGTCCCAGATCAGCGGGCTGCGGAACTGCGGCCACATCTCCATCGAGTTCGGAATCGGGAAGAGCCAGTACGCGAGCCAGACGCGACCGACGTGGATGCCCGGGAACATGCCGGCGCAGATGACGGCGAAGATCGTCATCGCCTCGGCGAAGCGGTTGATGCCCGTGCGCCACTTCTGGCGGAACAGGAACAAGATCGCAGAGATGAGCGTACCCGCGTGGCCGATGCCGACCCAGAACACGAAGTTGGTGATGTCGAACGCCCACATGACGGGGCTGTTGTTTCCCCACACGCCGACGCCGGTGAAGATGAGGTATCCGATCAAGGCGCCGAAGAGGCCGGCCCATGCCGAGGCGATCACGAAGGTGATGGTCCACGCCTTGGGCGGGCGCGGGGCTTCGTTGACCTTGCAGATGTCGCGCGTGACCGAGCCGAAATCGTCGTGATTCAGCACCAGCGGCGCGCGACGGCCGGGAATCTCTACCGTGTTGTCAGTGATCACTGTGCTCATCCGTGCCCCCCGGATGTCGTGGCAGGCTCAGCCGACTGGTGACCTTCGCCGCCGTGCGCGGCCTCTTCGCCGCCAAACGCGGGATTTCGAATCCGCGCCAGGTACTGCGTGCGCGGCTTGGTGTTCAGTTCCTCGAGCATCTGATACGCCCGCGGATTCTTGTGCATCTTCTTCACGTGGCTGGCCGGGTCGTTCAGATCGCCGAAGACGATCGCCTTCGCCGGACACGCTGCGGCACACGCGCTGGTGAACGAACCGTCGGTGATCGGCACGCGCGTATCCTTGACGCGCGGATCGTCGGGGTTCAGGTTCTTCTCGCGCACCCAGGCGTTCTTGGCGTCGATTCGGGCCCGCTGAATGCGCTGTGTGCAGTAGGTGCACTTCTCCATGATGCCGCGCATGCGCACGGTCACTTCTGGATTCATCGCCATCTGCCGGATCGGGTCGGCCTTGGCCTGGCCCTTTGTGTAGTAGTCGGACTCGACCTGCAGGAGCATGTGCGGCTGCTCGCGCAACGGGCCGCGGCTCCACCAGTCAAAGTAGTTGAACTTGCGCACCTTGTATGGGCAGTTGTTGCTGCAGTAGCGCGTGCCGATGCAGCGGTTGTACACCATCACGTTCAGGCCGCTCTCATCGTGCGTGGTGGCTGCGACCGGGCAGACCTGTTCACAGGGCGCGTTCTCGCAATGCACGCACGCCACGGGCGCGAGCATGAAGCCCGTGGGATTCGCTTCGCTGGTTCCTTCGAAGTACCGGTCGATGCGGATCCAGTGCATTTCGCGGCCGCGCTTCACCTGATCCTTGCCGACGATTGCGATGTTGTTCTCCGCCTGGCAGGCGATGACGCAGGCGTTGCAGCCCGTGCAGGCGTTGAGGTCGATCGACATGCCCCAGGCGTATTCCGCCCGCGAAGCGCGATCGCCATTGACGCCCTGCTCCTGAAAGGGATGCTCTTCAGGAAAGAGGCTCAGGCGCGTGACGATGTGGGTGCGATGATCGACGAACTTCGGATTCTCGCGGAATGCGCTGAGCGAGGCCTCACGGAACAACGTCGGCAACCGCTCTTGCACGCCGACGCCAGCCGGGAAGGAATCGATGGCGTGGTGATCCTGTGTGGTGACCAGCAAATACGAGCCCGACGCCTTGGTGATGGTGGCGGCAGCAGCGCCCATCGTCGTGCTGGTGCGGAGCGGATAGGCGTTGAAGCCAGCGTCCTTGCCGACGCGTCCGCACGCTTCGCCGCGGCCGTAGCCGAGCGCGATGGCGGCGACGTTGTCGTGCGTGCCGGGGATGATCATCGCGGGCGCAATGAGCTCCTTGCCGTTGCAGGAGATGCGCAGGTTGTCGCCGGTCTTGACGCCGAGGCCCTTGGCGGTGGTCGAACTGATGAGGACGGCGTTGTCCCAGACGAGTTTGGCGATGGGGTCAGGCAGTTCCTGAAGCCAGCCGTTGTTGGCGAGGCGGCCGTCGTAGAGACCCGCGTCGGGAACGAACACGACTTCCATTGCCGCCGCGCCGCCGGTCTTGCTTGAGAGCATCCGCTCAAGGGCCGCGATGTGCGGCGCGAGATCGAGGCCTGCAACGGTGGGCGAAACGCCCGCAGAGAACGCGGTGCCTTCGACGAAGCCGTCGTGCAAAGCCTTGTTCCAGCGGCCATCCGCATCACCGACGACTCCACTGTTGGTGTTGGCCGCGAAGACGGCGCGGGTGATGTCGTAGGAATTCGAAACCGGTTCGTTGGCGATGAAGGCGAGCAGTTCCGCGCTGGTTTTGCCGCTCCAAAGCGGCAGCAGCAACGGCTGCGTGATGCCCCACGTGCCATCCCACGCGCGGACATCGCCCCAGGCTTCGAGGAAGTGCGCGCGGTTCACGTGCCATGAACACGCACGCGAAGTCTCATCGTTGTAGTCCGCAAGATGAACGCTGTTCTGAACCTTCTTCAGCGTCGCCGCGAAATCAAGATCAGCCGGCGCGTTGTACACCGGGTTGCCGCCGATCATCACCAGCGTCTGCACCTGGTTGCCGTTGATCTTCTCGACCAGCGACTTGATGGAGGCGACGCTCGACTCGGCCTCTTCGATCCGGGCGTACGAAATCGTCTTGCCTTCGTTGCCCAGCACACGGTTGATGAGGTTGACCAGCAAATGAACTTCTGCAGGCTGACGCGGGCCGGCGAGCACGATGCTCGGACCGCGATTCTTCAGGTCCTCGACCATCGCATGCATGGTTTTGTCGGCAAGCGACTTGTCGCCCAGCGCGCTGATCGCGAGCGCGGAAAGCGAACCGGGCATCGCAGCGGCCCCGAGTTCAGAGGCCAGCCACGCGGCGACGCGCGCCACATCGCTGTTGCGCACGACGACACGATGATCGGCGTTCGCGCCCGTCAAGCTCACAATGCCTTCAACGCTGTAGAGACGATTCGGCTCTTGGCCGTTGTCGCAGTGCCGGCCGGCTGCGAAGTCGCGCGTCCATTTCAAACTCGCAGGCGTGCCCGCACCCAGGAAGTCGGCGTCGAGCGAGACAATCGTCCTCGCCGCCGCGAAGTCGTACATCGGGCGATACGCCGCGCCGGGACCAAACGAGATTGTCGAACCCTGCAGCGCGTTGTCGTTGTTCAGCGCTTCGTATTCATGCCAGGTCGCCTTGGGGAACTTCGCCGCGATGCGCTGGCGCATCGCCTTCACGCTGGGCGAACTTGATGCTTCGCTGAGAAACGCGAGGCCCGAGCCGCTGGAGGAGGCGAGGCCATCAAAGTGGGTGCGGGCCCAGGTTGCGAAATCCTCCCACTTTGCGTCCTTGCCTGCATGCACCGGATTGCGGCTGCGATCCTGATCGTACATGTCCAGGATGGAGGCCTGCATGGCCAGGGTGGTTGAGCCCTGGTTGATGGGATGCTGGGGGTTGCCTTCGATCTTGATCGGGCGGCCGTCGAAACTGGTGACCAGGAGGCCTGCGCCGACGCCTGCGAAATCCATGCTGGTGGCGTAGTGGACAGGCGAGCCCGGAGAACGGTCCGCGGGGCGATGGGCGTAGGGCGCGAGCTTGGTTTCCGGCCAGCGACGGCAACCGGCCATGCCCATGCCTGCGAGAGCCATCGATGCGCCCATGATCTTGATGAATGAGCGTCGATCGGAGGAGGAGAGCAGGTCGCCTGCGGCTCCGGGGAATTCGCGGAAGACGAAGTCGCGGAATTCGGGCGTGTCAGCGAGTTCATCGATGCTGCGCCAGTACTGTTTGCCAGTGACGGATCGCGGCGCATTGGGTGTTGCGGCGGCGCAGGCGGAAGGGGTGGCGGCGTCATCGCCGGCGACGTGGGGCTGCTCGCTGTGGACTGAGTTCGGCATCACCGATGGCATGTCGAGCAATCCTGTGACGGGTTGAGGTTGTTGTTGTTGCGCCAGAACTTGCCGTAGTCGAGCCGGTTGGCGAAGTGGGATTTGGCGTTGGGGTCGTTGTCGAAGGACCAGCCGAGGTCGAAGACGAGTTTGGGGTCACGGATTTTGGCGTCGGGGTTGCGGTGGCATTCCAGGCACCAGCCCATGGAGAGCATTTCCTTCTGGTAGACCTCGGGCATGCGATCGACGCGGCCGTGGCATTCGAGACAGCTGACGCCGCGCGTGACGTGTGCGGCGTGGCTGAAGTAGGCGTAGTTGGGGAGCTGATGAACGCGGGTCCATTCCACGGGTTCGCCGCTGGCGTAACTTTCCGCAAGGGGCTTGATTTTGAGGCTGTCCTTGTGAATCTGCGTGTGGCAGTTCATGCACGTTTGCGTGGGGGGCAGCGACGCAAAGTCCGTGGATTCGACGGTGTTGTGACAGTAACGACAGTCGATTCCCAACTGCCCGGCATGCATCTCGTGGCTGTATGCGACCGGCTGGTGCGGCATGAAGCCGACATCCAGCGTCTTCGGGCTGAACCCGAACGCGACAATGAACACCGCGTACAACGGCAGCGTCATGCCGACAACGATCGCCGCCGGCAGGAGCATGTTGCTCCATCGAGGGAAAACATAATGGTATCGGCCCATGGTTCTTGCCCGAACGTCCGTGCCAAGAGTCAATTGAGGGACAGGTCCAGCCAGTCTGTGCTTTTTTTCACAAAGTCGTGCGCATCCTAGTCCGAACGGGAATGAAGTCAACCCGTCGCCGTCAACGCGCAACAACTGCGCGTGGCGGATCGACGATGGTGCGTACCTGCTTCATCACCGTGCGGTCGCCATCTCATAGCCAACGTCGCCACGCTCCAAGCGCAGGGGCCGGAGCGGTGGGTTCGATCGGCAGGATTACTCTGCCAGCATGTCAATTCGGGATGATACTGTCCCGCCGCATTGCCGCAAGCGACGTCGATTGCCGTGGATTTCTCGATTTCGCAACCATCTCCAGAAGCCCGGACAAGGTCTGTAAATCCTCGGGCGTCCGCCGATCATCCGACGTGCCATTCGGCCGTCTCCTCCGAGCCGTTCATACGATGATCGCGAGTCGCGCATGTTCGACACTCACTGTCACTTGACCTTTCCCGAGTTCG
>CAZCGB010000252.1:0-5066 GCA_964498045.1 uncultured Isosphaeraceae bacterium | reverse complement strand
TCTTCTGGTTCTCGAAGATCCGCTCGCGGAGCTTCTCGTAGCCGTCGTCGAAGAGGTGCATCGCGTGGATCTTGTCCACCCACTCCTTGGTCGGGTGATGCGGCGCGTGTGTGGCCCCTGGGCAGTAATGCATGAAGATCGGCTGCCGTGGGTCGGACTGGTGGATTCGGTACATCCAGTCAATGGCGTCATCGGCCATCGCGGTCACCAGGTTCCACGACGGCTCGGTTCCCGTGACCGGCCAGACGGCGGCCTTGGGATCGGAACGGTCCATCTTCAATGTTCCTTCGTGGCCGATCCACGGATAGATCTGCGTGGTGTTGCGGAAGAGGTTGGGGCCCCATTGATTGGCATCACCGCCGACGAAGCCATAGAAGTAGTCGAAGCCCATGCCGGTTGGCCACTGGGTAAACGGGCCGACTTGGCTGGCTTGGTACGTCGGCGTGTTGTGGTCCTTGCCGAACCACGACGTCGCGTAGCCGTTGTCGCGCAGGATGCGGCCGATGGTCGCGTTGTCCAAGCCGATGATTGAGTCGTATCCCGGGAATCCGGTGGCCTGCTCGGCGATCACGCCAAAGCCCACCGAGTGATGGTTGCGCCCGGTGATGAGCGCGGCACGGGTCGGGGAGCACAGCGCGGTGGAGAAAATCCGGTTGTAGCGCAGTCCGTTGGCGGCGACGCGGTCCATCGTGGGGGTGGGAATCACGCCGCCAAACGTGCTGGGGACGCCGAAGCCCGCATCATCGGTCAGGATGAGCAAGATGTTGGGCGCGTCCTTGGGGGGCACGATGCGCGGAGCCCACCACGGCTTGGAGTTGAGCGCGTCGTTTTCAATCACGCCGCCGAATTTCGGGTCGGGCGCGGGCAACTGCTGGCCGGAGATCGTCGTCGTCGCGCCGGGCGAGCCGATCACGCCGGTGGTCTGGATGGGCGTGCCGCGCGATGCCGATTGCTGATGCGTCGCAGAGGCCGCAGGCGTCGGCGAGCTGGCCTTCTTGGAGCTCGTGTTCTCTTCGAACATCGAGCATGCCGAGATGCCGACGCTGCCGGCGATGCTCAGGACGATGGGTGCGAGTCTTCGAATGCTGGTCATGAATTGGTTCATTCCTTCTGGTGGAATATCTCGATCGCTGTTTCGAACGGGTGGTTGTCGTGATCAACTGCCGCGAACGTGGGAAAGGATGATGATGGCGCGCAGGCGCATGCAGCCGCGCTCAGAGATGATGTTCAAGGCGATCTCGCCGAACCCGCAGCCCGATGTCCGGAACCGGCATGATCCTGCGCCCCGCCGACACCCTGAATCGCATCGATTCGAACACCATGCAGGCGAGCGCATTCGAAACTTCCCGGACAATGGCGGGTTGATCATCGCAGGTCACACCTGGCTTCTGGTCATGGTGACGCGGGTATGTTCCCTTGGACGGCTATTTTCGTCAACATGAAATCCGTGGCGATTTCCAGCGGGAACGCGGAATGCCGGAATGCTGGCGCCGAAGTACAGTGACGTTTGATGTCCATGACCAGGCGCGCCGTGCGAACGCTGAAGCGACTGATCGTCATCGCCGTTGAACTCGCGGCGGCGATCGTCCTCATCATCGCCTCCATCCTGCTCGTCGGCGCGTTTCGTGATCGACGCTTCCCCGACTTGGAAACGTGGCAGAGCACGCCCATCGAAGGCGAGTTCCGCGCACGCGACGCCGACAACGGGTTCACCTTTGCGGACTACCTGCGCAAAGAAGACCAGCTCTTCCAATCGCTAGGCGCATACATGATCGAGCCCGATGAACTGGGCGATCGCTCGCGCGTGCTGCGCTACGTCAATGGCGGACCAAACAATCCCGCGACATTCTCCCCCAACTGGAATCGCACGACCGAACTCATGCCCGACAGCGGCGAGATCAAGGGCGGCGTGCTGCTGCTGCATGGCCTCAGCGATTCGCCTTACAGCATGCGTTCGCTCGCCACGATGTTCCAGAGCGAAGGCTTCTACGCGCTGTGCCTGCGCGTTCCCGGCCACGGCACCGTTCCCGCCGCGCTGCTCGACGTGTCATGGCAGGACTGGCTGGAGGCGGTGCGGCTGGCCTTCGCGCATGTGCGGGAGAAAGTCGGCGAGGGCAAGCCGATCTTCATCTGCGGCTACTCCAACGGCGGCGCGCTGGCGATGCTGTACACCCTCGAAGCCGCCAACCGCGGCGACCGCGTGCCCGACCGCGTGTTCCTCTTCTCGCCCGCCGTCGCCGTGACCGCGTTTGCCGTCGCGTCGAACTGGCATGAGCTGTATTCGTGGATGCCGTATTTTGAGAAGTCGAAGTGGCTGTCGGTCGAGCCCGAGTACGACCCGTTCAAATACTGCTCGTTCACCAAAAACGCTGGCGCGCAGGTGTATGACGTGACCACGCGCGTGCAGACGGAGCTCGATCGCGCGATCGCCGACGGCAGGTACCAGAAGATCCCGCCGATCATGACGTTTCAGTCGGCGATGGACGCGACCATCAGCCCCGGCGACGTGATCCACATGCTCTACGACCGCATTCCCGCCAACGGCAGCGAACTGATCGTGTTCGATGTGAACCGCGCCGCGCTGCTTGACGGCTTCTACCGCGACCCGCACACGCCCATGGCGTCGCTGTCACTGCCGGTGTCGCGGAACTTCGCGGTGACGCTGGTGCAGAACGCCGACCCGCATTCGCTGGAGGTCGTGGCGCGGACCAAGCCCGCGTCATCCACCGAGTTCAGCGTCGAGCCTCTGGGCGTGACGTGGCCCGTCGATGTGTACTCGCTGGCTCACGTGGCGATCCCCTTCCCGCCTGATGATCCGATGTACGGCAGAAGCGAGAAGCCGGGCCTCGTCGACGGCCATGTGCCGCTGGGCGATCTCTCGCTGCGCGGCGAGAAGAACGTCCTGGTCATCTCCGCCGCCGACATGCTGCGGCTGAGGCACAACCCGTTTCACGCGTACATGCTGGAGCGCATTCGGCGCACGCTGCATCGGCCGGCGAAGTCCTGATGGATCACTTTGCAGCGCTTGCGGTTTTCGCGTCCGCCTTCGGATCAGGATTCGGATACGTCTTTCCGAGTTCCCAGAAGTTCGGGCCGACCGGCGTGAGCGGCCGACCGTTTTCTGCGCCGGGGCCTTTGTTGTCGCGCATCAGGAGAATCAGGTCCGAACTGACCGCAGGCACTGAATGGAAGTATCCGTGGCCGATGCCCTTGGTGTGCACGCGCGAATCGACGATAGCGATGCCCTTCGCATCGCTGACGACGGCTCGTTCGAAGTCGGTGAGGTCCTTGTAGTCCATCGTGCCCAGCCGACGGTCAGCGAAGAGCCAGCCGGAGATGTCCAGGGCCTTGTCGGTCTGCGACACATAGGCGGTCGAACGAACGGTTCCTGCACCGAGGTTCTCGGCCCCGACGCGCTGGCTGGCGACCATGATGTCGAGGTCCGCCGCCGCGTAGATGACGTTGTTGAGTTTCAGTGACTGGCGCGGGTCGTGCCCTGCGGCGCGGGCGGCGATCATCAGTTCGCGCAGCGTGTCCACCGCGACCACCGTGCCGCGGCTGTGCGAGAGGATGCTGATCGACTTCAATTCCTCGCACGAAGCCATCAGTTCGATGAGCTTCTTGAAGTGATACACCGTGAACGCCCCTGATTCCTGGTCGTAGTCGTAGCCCTTGATCAGGCCGCCGTGGCCGGCCGGCCAGGTGTACACCACCGGCACGCCTTCGCGGCCGAGGAAGTGCCACATCTCGGCGGCGGTGCAGGCGGCGTCGTCGAAGGAATCGTGGTAGCCGTGCACGAAGATGAACGCCTCCTTGCGCGGCGTCTGCGCCAGTCGCGAGCGCAACGCGGCGAGGAACGATTCGTCGGCCGCCTTCTGCGCGGCTTCGTCATGGGGCGTGACGTCGGGCGTGGTGGGGAAGCGGCCGAGTTCGGTGATCGACTGCACGACCATCAGCAGCTTCACATCGCGCTTGGCGAGGCGGCTGTTGCGCACCAGATCATCCCACGTGACGTTTTCGCCGATCGAAATCACGCAATCGCCGTACGCCAGCGAAGGCGAGCGTTCGAAGCCGTAGCCGAACACGCCCTTCTTGTCGGTGGGGACGCGGTCGGTGGCGTACAGCAGGTTGACGCTTGAGGTGCGAAGCGGCTCAGGGACTTCGGCAAAGGGGTTTGTCTTGGCGTCGACATACAGCGTGGGCGTCGGCATCAGTTGCCGCGCTCCGCCGCAACCTGAGAGCGCGGCACCGGCGATGATCGCCATCGTCGCGCAGAAGGCGAGCATCGAGATGGAGGATTTCGAGCGTGACGATGAGATGGGCGTGTGCATGGGCGTGAATCATTTCATTGGCCAAGCGTGGCCAGGGCGTTGCGCATGGGCGTGCTGGAAATCTGAATGACGCCGGTGTACGGGCTGTCCATCTCCAGCACAAGAAACAAGGCCGCCGAGACCGACAACGCGCAGAGCATGAGCGTGCAGACCACCGTTTCGTTGAACGGCGCGAACAGGCCGAAGCTGACGAAGATGATCGTCAGCCACAGCACGGTGGTGATGAGGAACGGCGTGGAGATGGACGACGATGACTGCTCGAAGAGCAGCCAGCGCGTCTGGCTGATGTCCGCGGCGAGCTGCAGAGCCTTGGATTTCAGGTCCTTCTGCAGCTCGGTCTCGGCCGCCAACTGGCTCATGGCGTCATACAGGATCTCGGTCTTGCGCGTGGGCACGGCGGTCGCGGTGGGCAGCCGCTGTTCCGGCCAGATGCCGTCGATCGCCGCCGCCACGGTTTCGCGCAGCATCGCCCGCTCCGGACTTGTTTCTGGTCCGAAGTTGGCGAGCACGCGGTCGAGGAACGCGATCTTCGCCGCCACCTGGGTGATCTCGTCGCGCTTCTGGTCGTAGGAGCTTTTCGCAGTTGCGACCAGCAGGCTCAGCAGCAGCGCGGTCATGGTGCCGACAAGCCCCATCCCCAGTTTCACGGTGTCTTTGGTCTCGGACGTGAGGTGATGGCCTGGCAGGCGCGTCCGCAGGAACATGCCGAACAGCGCTCCAGCGAATGCGCAGGCG
>CAZCGB010000251.1:0-5092 GCA_964498045.1 uncultured Isosphaeraceae bacterium | reverse complement strand
ATCCCGATCGCGCGGAAGATGATGAAGATGAGTCGCGCGATCGAGCGTCATGTGCACATGTCGTCGCCCGCACACCTCAACTCCGGAGATGGAAGTCATGTCTGCTCTCACCAGGCTCAACATCGTCGCCTGTGCGCTGTCGCTGTCGGCTCCCGCAATCGCCGCTCCCGCGCAGTCGCTTTCGCACCTCGTTTTCGGCGCGTCGGTCGCTTTGATGCAGCAGACGCCGACTGATCCGGGCTGGCCTCGCACCTTCAGCAAGGGCGGCACGTCGATCATGCTCTATCAGCCGCAGGTCGATTCGTGGACCAACCATGAGACCATCGAGTTCCGCTGCGCCGTGGAGGTCGTCCTGGAAGGCCAGAAGCAGCCTTCCTACGGCGTGATCGACGTCACCGCCAACACCGAAGTCGATTCCGGCAACACCACCGTATACATGACCGGCATGCAGGTGAAGTCGATGAACTTCCCCGGCACCGATCCCACCGACGCCGCCGCACTGCAGGCGGTGGTGACGGAACTGCTGCCCAACAAGCCCATGCTGGAGATCGCCCTGCCGCGCGTGCTGGCGTACATGCACGACGAGCCCAAGCCTGCGGGCGTGAACATCAACCTCAATCCTCCGCCGATCTATTACAGCGACACGCCGGCGATATTGCTGGGCTTCATCGGCCAACCGCAGTTCAAGCCCATCGCCGACACCAAGCTGATGTTCGCGGTGAACACCAACTGGATCCTGCTGATGGATATCGGCAGCGCGACGTATTACCTGCTCAATCAGCAGTCGTGGCTGAAGACGCAGGATCCGATGAAAGGCCCGTGGAGCGCGGCGGCCACGCTGCCGGCCGAGTTCAGCAAACTGCCCAGCGGCGCGGAATGGGATGAGGTCCGCGCCAACATGCCCGGCAAGCCCGCGACGGTTGTGCCGAAGGTGATCGCCACGGCTGAACCGTCGGAGCTGATCGTGACCAACGGCCCTGCGGAGTATTCGCCGATCTTCGGCACCGCGCTGATGTATGTGAGCAACCCCGTGCAGCCGGTGTTCAGCGATCTGATGAACTCGCAGTACTACTACCTTGTGGCCGGCCGGTGGTTCAGCGCGCCGAGCCTCAACGGGCCGTGGGCGGCCGCGTCGGCGAACCTGCCGGTGGACTTCGCCAAAATTCCCACCGACAGCCCGGTCGGATTCGTGCTGCCTTCGGTGCCCGGCACCGAGCAGGCGACTGATGCGGTCATGATCGCGCAGATTCCACACAAGAGCACCGTCAACGTGAAGGATGTGTCGGTGAAGGTGGCCTACGACGGCGATCCGAAGTTCGTGGTCATCCAGGGCACGAGCATGAAGTACGCCACCAACACCGCCTACCAGGTGATCTGGGCCGACAACAAGTACTACTGCTGCTACAACGGCATCTGGTTCGTGGGCGGCGCGGCGATGGGTCCGTGGGCGGTGTGCACCGCTGTGCCGGGCGTGATCTACACGATTCCGCCGACGTGCCCGGTGTACAACTGCACGTATGTGAAGGTGTATTCGTACACGCCGACGACGGTGGTCGTGGGCTACACGGCGGGCTACAGCGGTTCATACGTGGCGGCGACCGGCGCGCTGATGTTCGGCGCGGGCGTCGCCGTCGGCGCGATCCTCGCGAACAACGACTGCTGGCACGGCTGCTATCCGTGCTGCTATTCCTACGGCTGCGGCGCGTATTGCCACTACGGCTACGGCGGATGCGGCTGGTACGGCGGAGGCGGAACCTGTTACGGACCCTACGGCAGCGCTTCGCACTGCGCGGGATACAACCCCTACACGGGAACCTACGCGCGCAGCGGCGAAGTCAACACGCCCTACGGCTCGGCCCACGGCACGCAGGCCTACAACCCGTACACCAACACCTACGGCGCGCATGCCGGCGGATCCAATGGATACAGTTCCTGGGGCGCAAGCACTGTGTCGCACGGCGATCAGTGGGCCAGCGCCACGCACACCACCAATGAGCAGACCGGCGTGACGCACGGCTACGCAGAGAACTCCTCGGGCCAGTCCGCCAACTACGCGCACAAGGGCGACAACACCGTCGCCCAAGGCAGCAACGGCGACACCTACGCCAGCCACGACGGCAATGTCTACAAGAAAGGTCCCAACGGCAACTGGAACACCTACCAGAACGGCTCGTGGCAGCAGACCAGCAAGCAGCCGGATGATGTGAACAAGGACTCCTATTCGCGCGACTACAGCAACAGCCACAGCTCATGGGGCGGCGGCGATTCCTGGAGCAATCATTCCGGTGGCGGCGGCTGGGGAGGTGGCGGCGGGCGCTGGGGCGGCGGTGGCGGCGGCGGATTCCGCGGCGGCCGACGCTGATCGCTGAAACAGCAAACACGTTCTTCACACGATCGAATCCACCTTTTCAAGAAGCAAATCACTCATGCGGATCATCCATCAGAACCTGATGCGCACGCTGCTGTGCGCTGCGCTGCTGCTCGCCGGCGTCTCGTGCACAAAGAGCCTGCCGCTGCTGTCGGCGAGCAAGACCAACGCCAACGTCTTCGCCGTCACGTCACAGAAATTCATCGCCTCGGTCGTCGCGGTGGACACCGGCGCTCGCACGCTCACGCTCAAGGGCGACGACGGACGCGAACGCACGTTTCACTGCGGCAAGGACATGATCAACTTCGATCAGATCAAGGTCGGCGACCGGGTGAGCGCGACAGTCACCGATTCGTTGGCGGTGTTCATGCGCAAGAGCGACCAGCCGCCGCTGGAAGGCGAAGCCGCAGCCGTGGCGATCGCCCCGCAGGGCGACATGCCCGGCGTGGTGATGGCGAACACCGCCGAGGTGCGCGCCAAGGTGCTGGCGATCAACCCCTACGAGGACACCATCACCATTGAGACGCCCAATGAGATGACCACGCTGCAGATCGGGCGCGATATCGACCACACCGGCATCAGGAAGGGCGACGATGTGACCCTGCGCGTCAGCGAAGCGCTCGCGCTGCGCGTGGAGGCGGCCGCGGTCGAATCAATGGCCGGCGACCCTGACCCGTCAGCCGTGGCCCAGGACGCGTTCATCTATGGCTATCCCATGGTGATGAACTACAGCGTTCTGTATGAATACTTCATCGATCGGAAATCCAGTCAGTACAAGTGCGGCTTCAACGAGCTGTACAACACCGATCGCGTGTACACGCCCGCCGACACCACCGTGGTCACGCCCAACAGCGACACGCCGTACTCGTTCTTCTGCGCCGACCTCCGAGCTGAGCCGGTGATCGTGACGATTCCACCGATCGAGAAGTCGCGGTACTACTCGGTGCAGCTGGTGGATCTGTACACGTTCAACTACGGGTACATCGGCAGCCGGACTACGGGCAACAACGGCGGCAGGTACATGATCGCCGGGCCGAACTGGCAAGGCCCCCGTCCCGAGGGCGTGACGCAGGTGTTCAACTGCGAAACGCAGTTCAGCATGGGGATCATCCGCACGCAGCTGTTCAACGCCGCCGACATCGACAACGTGAAGAAGGTGCAGTCGGGCTACGCGATTCAGACGCTTTCGCAGTATCAGCATGCCGCCGCGCCGCCCGCGGCGCCGACAATCACTTGGCCGGCGATCGACAAGCAGCTCGCCGCCCGGGACCCGTTCGCGTACCTCAACTTCGTGCTGCAGTTCTGTCCTGCGACCGGTCCGGCCGCGGTGGAAGCGCCGATGCGTGCGCGCTTCGCGACCATCGGCGTCGAGGCCGGCAAGCCGTTCGCAGTCGCGGGCATGAACGCCGAGAGCAAGGCTGAGCTTGAGGCGGGCGTCGCGACGGGCATGGACAAGATCAAGGCTGAAGCGGCCGGATTCGGCACCGATGAGAACGGCTGGCGCGTCGGCACCAAGGGCTTCGGCACGCGCGCGATGATCAACGGCAACTGGCTGATGCGCGCCGCCGCCGCAATGGCAGGCATCTACGGCAACGACGCCGACGAAGCGCTGTATCCCATGCTCGCCCACGACAGCGAAGGCAGCAAGCCCGACTGCACGAGCAACGCATACACCCTCACATTCCCGGCCGGCCAGTTCCCGCCTGCCAATGCGTTCTGGTCCGTCACGATGTACGACGGCAAGACGCAGCTGCTGGTGCCGAACCCGATCAACCGTTACCTGATCAACGCGCCGATGCTTCCGGAGATGAAGACCAATGCCGACGGTTCGCTGACGCTGTACATCCAGCACGAATCGCCGGGCAAGGAGAAGGAATCGAACTGGCTCCCGGCTCCGGCGGGCCCCGTGTACCTCGTCATGCGGCTGTACTGGCCGAAGCCCGAAGCCCTGGATGGACAGTGGAAGCCGCCGGCGGTCGTGCGCGTCGCGCCGTAACGTCGTCAACGCCTTCTCGCCCGCATCGCCTGACCGCGCTGCGGTCGATTCTCGGATCGACGCACATCCGAAGAACGCCTCAGAACTTCAACACAAAGGAAATCGGCATGAGTTGGACACATCGAATCGCGATTCCCGCGCTGGTCGCCAGCATGGGAATCGGGCTGTGCGCTTCGCCATCGGCGGCGCAGCAAAAGAAGCCCAACATCCTCGTCATCATGGGCGATGACATCGGCATCTGGAACATCGGCGCGTATCACCGCGGAATGATGTCGGGGAAGACGCCCAACCTCGACAAGCTCGCCGCGGGAGGCGCGATCTTCACCGACTATTACGCCGAGGCCAGTTGCACGGCCGGTCGCGCCAACTTCATCACGGGCGAGCTTCCTCTGCGCACCGGACTCACCACCGTGGGCCAGGCCGGCGCCGACGTGGGCATTCCCATGCAGGCCTGCACGCTCGCCACCGCGCTCAAGGCCCAGGGATACTCCACCGGCCAGTTCGGCAAGAACCACCTGGGCGACCTCAACAAGTACCTGCCCACGCTGCACGGCTTCGATGAGTTCTTCGGATACCTGTATCACCTCGACGCGATGAGCGACCCGTACTGGTTCTCATTCCCTGTGGACAAGGCGTTCTACGACAAATACGGCCCGCGCAGCCTGGTGCACTGCTGGGCCACGGAAACCGACGACCCCACCGAGATGCCGCGCTGGGGCAAGGTCGGC
>CAZCGB010000250.1:0-5097 GCA_964498045.1 uncultured Isosphaeraceae bacterium | reverse complement strand
ATGATTCGCCAAGCCGAGGTAGTTGTTCGAGCAGAAGCAGACGACATCACCAAATCCGCGCAGTTTGACCGTCGCATCCATGGGCGACTCGATCATCTGCAGGACCTTCAACTGGCCCGAATCCTTCAGTTGCTTGAGGATCGCGCCGGAGCGTTCGTTGAAGGCGTCGATGGCGGAGGCGTTGGTCATGGTCGGCATGGCCACAGTTTAGCGTGGTGAAAGCCGCGGCTTCACTTTGCTGCCGCATTCAGTACACACCGGCGACGTGCCGACGGGGTACGCGCAGCGGCCGCAGCGGCCGCGCCATTGTCGCTGCAGTCGTATTGACATCGCATACAGCACCCACAACAGCCACGCGACGGCGGCGTAGAAAATACTGTTGATCGCGAATCCGGGCCAGATGGGCCGCAGCGGCAGCAGCCGGTCCGTTGTCGTCGGCGTGCCCAGTGCGATGGGAGCAGAAGGCGGCCCGCCGGCCGTCGCGGAAAAGCCGGGAAGCGTCGGAAAGTCCAGCGTCATTGTTCCAAGCCGCCTGCCCCAGCGCGTCTGCGGCGTGCGCGCGACATCATGCACGCGCTCAGCCTTCAGCGCGAACATCGGCCAGCCCGCCGCCTGGTCCTCGCGCCAGCCGAGCTGTGATGGAGCGCTCTTGCTCTGCAGCACGCGGGTGCCGAAGGACTCGAACAATCCCGAGTAGTACGGCTGCGGGATGGCGAATCCACCGCCTTGCGCCTGCCGATCTTCCTCGGCGAACGCTGCGGCCCGCATTCTCCCGAGCTCGCCGGCGTCAAACATGCGCGTCCTGCCGCACGCGGCGATTGTCCACGCCGCGAGCGTATTGAGGATCGCGCCGGCGAGAAGCAGCACGATGGACGTGATGACGATGCGCCGGAACATGATCTCACTGTACCGGCGGACATCCCCGGCGATTCGACTGCCCTCGTGGCCGAAGACGGCCCGGCTCGCTGGGGTCAGCGATACCGCGCGCTGATCTTGGGCACGAGATACTCGTCGAACGCGGTGCGCAGATCGTGTTTGGGCTTGAATCCCCATTCCTTGCGCGCGGCCGTATCATCAATATCGGCCGGCCATGAATCGACGATCTGCTGACGCTGCAAATCCGGCTTGAACGTGATCTGCGCGTTGGGGAACGCGCCTTTTACCAGCGCGGCGAACTCGCCCGCGCTGGGATTGAAACTCGTGATGTTGTACGTATTGCGCTTCAATCTACCGCGGTCAGCCTGGGCGAGTTTGAGCAGCGCGTCGATGGCGTCGGGCATGGTCATGAACGGGATGCGCGTGTCTTCGCGCACGAAGCACACGTACGGCCTGCCCTCCGCTGCGGCGTGCAGCATTTCCGGGCCGTAATCGCTCGTGCCGCCCGATGGCAATGTGTCGGCTGAGATCAATCCGGGGAATCGAATGCCGCGGAAGTCGAGAATCTCGGGAATGCGATCCTGCGCCAGCAACCGGTAATGATGCGCGTAGTACCGGCCGAGATGCTCGCAGTACAACTTGTTCACGCCATACATCGTGATCGGCTCGCAGAACTGATCTTCACCCACCGCGCCGGCCTTGGCCTTGGTCGCCAGATCAGGCATGCCGTACACCGCGATCGACGAGGGGAAAATGAACTTCACGCGCTGGCCGTGCGAACGGGCTTGTTCAGCCGCCAGTCGCAGCAGGCTCAACGTGCCTTCCACGTTCACGGCATGCGCGGTCTCGGGCGTGAACTCGCCGCGCGTCGAAAGCAGCGCAGCGAGGTGGTAGATTTCGGTGATCTCGTACATCGCGAGCAGGCGTTCGAGCAGCGAGGCATCGCAGATGTCGCCGACGTAGGTGTCCTGACACAGCGCGCGGAGTTTGGGATCGAGTTCGCGGATGTCGATGGCGACGACGCTGCCGCGTTTGGAGGCGTGGATGGCCTCGATCAGGCCGTGGCCGACTTCGCCGCCCGCGCCGGTGATGAGGATGGCGGAGTTGCGGCGTCCGCCGCGGTCATGGGTGGAAACAGGTGCTGGCGTCATTGGGGCGGAGATTGTAACGGCGTTATTTCGCGTGGTGCGGGTGCGTGCTGGCCAGCAACAGTGTCGAACTCATCGGCAGGCAGACCACGCTGGACAGCGCCAACAATCCGGCTGTGATCGCAAAGGTCGTCGTCAGCGAAAGTCCGCCGCTCGCCATGCACCACTCCGCGGCTCGGGGGCCGATGAACGCCACCGCCCACGCGCCGCCGAGCATCAGGCCCGACGCCAGCGACGTCCGGTGCGGCAGCATGCGCTGGGCCAGGCTGATGGAGACGGGAATCATCGCTGCGAACGCCAGCCCGCAGCCGATGGCCAGCGCGTAGCCCGCCGTCAATCCCGCCAGCGGCATGAGCGCGATGCACGGCGCGAACAACAGCGGCACGAGGATCATTGGCCACTTCTCGCGGCCGGGCTTCACCAGCGCGCCAGCCGACATTCCGCCGATGAGCATGCCTACAAGCAGCATCGCGTTGAGGTTGCCGTTGATCGGCGCGGCAGCGGACGCGATCTGCTCCTTCGTCCATGATGGATTCGCGCCCGCGAACATCGCCTGCGACCAGCGCACGAACAGGTACACCAGGATCATGTTCACCGTGAAGCGCAAAGCGTTGCTCAGGTACAGCATCAGCACGGTGCGCCAGCGCTCGCGGATTTCGATCTGCTCAAATCGCATCGATCGGTGGTGATGATGGCGGTGCGACGCGCGCCGGATCAGGCCATGCAACGCAATGGCGAAGACGACGCCGGGGATCATCAGCCAGCGCAGGAGGCCGAAGCCTTCGGGCATCACGGCGATGCGCGTCGAGACGATCGACCCCACGATGCCGCCGATCATGCCCGCGGCATGAAAGACGCTGATGCCGATCGCGCGTCGATTTCCGGGCAAGTCAGCCGCGAGCTGCCCCATGCTCGCCGCGCCGATGGGGTGGTAGATGCCCGAGCCGATCATGCCCAGCACATACAGCGGCAACAGCGTCCAGTACGAATCCGCCAGGCCGATCGCGCTCAGACACACTGCCGCGAGCAGCAAACCAATCGGGCCGCAGATGCGCGTGTCGGCCCGGTCGCTCAGCCAAGCCGCGAGCGGCTGGCTCAAACCCGATGTCAACGAACCGATGCCCAGCAGCCAGGCCGCCTGGGCGTTGGAGAGTTGGCAGCGAACTTGCAGCACGCCCAGCAGCGGCGCAATGAACGCCGAGTAGACGTCCACCAGCGTGTGCGAAGCGATGATGCCGGCGAGGCGCGGCGCCAAGCCGTCGCGCCGCGTGGCGATTGCGTCGGCTGCAGGCGAAATTATCTCGGATTCTCCCATGGGCGTTGAGGGTATGCCGCGTGCATGCATGACGCCGGGATTGACGCAAGCATGTCCCTGATCGCGCGCGACGGCCTCAGGCGTTCGATCCGGGTCTTCCTCCTTCGTCGTCAGACCCGGCGTGAACACTCACTGGCGCTCCTCGATCCACGCCTGTTGAATCGCTTCCAGAATCTTTTCGTTGCACGGATGGCCCGGCTGCTCGGCAAAGCCAGGCAATGCGAGGACCATCACCTTTAGTTTCGGAAATGTGATCGTCAGCGGATCGGCGTCGGCGTGACGGTCCGCGAGTTCCTCGGCGATGCGCTGCACGTCGAGCCAGTGAAACGATTCGACTGGCATCAGTGCGGCACTTCCTTCACCGCGTTTCGGTTCCACGACGGCACGCGCACAACGATCGGACCATCGCCCTGGATGTTGCATTGACAGCTCAGCCGACTGTTGCGCTGCAGACCCGGCGCTTCCTCCACGCGATCGTCCTCGGCTTCATCGGCCTCGGAAAGCGACTTCATGCCCTCCTCGATGTATACGTGGCAGGTGGAGCAGGCGCACACCGCGCCGCATGCGTGCTCGATGTTGATGCCATGCTCGATGGCGAGTTCCAGCAAGTGCTCGCCTTTGCCACCCATGACTTCCCATTCGCGCTGGTGGGTGCCGGTGAGGCCTTCAGGATCTTCCAGGATGAATTTGACGGGCACGACGGGCGGGCCGTGCTCGTGATCAGAATGCTTCAAGTGCATTGCTCAGTCTCGCATCCAACGGTGAAAGCGTTGTGCAAAGGCGATGGTAGGCGTGGCAAGCAATCATCGGTCAGGAGCGAATTGCGCTGGGAGTGCGGCATGGTCCTGACCAGGCTGGATTGTCTGAATGAGCCTTGCGATCGCTTCCCCGGTTGCGGCGCGCTAGAATGAATGCTTGGATGCCTGCTTCGCCCTCCAATCAGGACATCGCGCTCTCGATTGTCGCCCCGGCGCATAACGAGGAAGCGAATCTGCGCCCGCTCATCAGCGAGATTCATGCAGCGATTTCGCCGTTGGCGATCGCGCACGAGATTGTCATCGTGGATGACGGGTCCACCGACTCGACACCTGATCTCCTGCACGAGTTGACTGCCGAGTACCCGCAGCTTCGCGCGTTTCGCATGCAGCACACGCCGCCGGGCAAAGGGAACGGACAATCCGCCGCGTTTCATGCGGCGTTCCGCGCGGCCCGCGGACAAATCATCGCTGTGCTTGATGCGGACCTGCAGAATGACCCCGCGGACATCCCCGCGATGCTGGAGGTGATGGATCGATCTGGCGCGGACGTCGTGCAAGGTGATCGCTCTCGCGCACGTGCTGACAGCACCGTGCGAAAGGCGAGTTCCTGGGTCGGCCGGTTCTTCCGCCGCACGCTCCTGGGCGATCAGATCCGCGACACGGGATGCTCGCTGCGGCTGATGCGGCGCGAGGTCGCGCTGAGAATCCCGCTGGAGTTCCGCGGCATGCATCGCTTCATCCCCGTCACCGCTCGACACCTTGGGTATCAAGTCGTCGAAGTGCAGGTGAATCATCGCCCGCGCATCGCCGGCGAGGCGAAATACGGCATCATGAACCGGGCGATTCCCGGCCTGATCGATTGCCTGGCGGTCCGCTGGATGTCGAATCGCCGCCGGCCCACGCAGGCCCTGCCTCTGCAGTCGGTCGATCAATCCGAAATCACGCCGTTGATCGTTGAATACCCGCGACAAGCAACGCGATCGGCATCGAATTGCCCAAC
>CAZCGB010000249.1:0-5108 GCA_964498045.1 uncultured Isosphaeraceae bacterium | reverse complement strand
GGCCGAGGCGGGCCCATCGCGATTCCGATTGATGGTCATGCGACTTGAGCATTCGGGCCGCGGCGCACGGCACAACGGTGATCGACACCACCAGGCTCAGCATGATCGCCGCGCAGATCGCCAGCGCAATGTCGCGGAACAGCTGACCGGCCTCCTCCTGAATCAGCAGGATCGGCACGAACACCACCACCGTCGTCAGCGTCGACGACAGCACCGCGCCCCACACCTCCTTGGCGGCGTCGAACGCCGCTTGGAACGGCTTCTTGCCCATCTCCAGATGGCGGAAGGTGTTCTCCAGCACCACGATGGCGTCATCCACCACCATACCCACGGCGAACGCCATGCCCGCCAGTGAGATCACGTTGATGGTGCGGCCGAGCGCGACCATGAACACGATGGCGCCGATGAGCGAGATGGGGATCGCCACCGCGATGATGCCGACGATGCGCACCGAGCGCAGGAAGACCAGCAGCACGAGGATCGCCAGCGCGCCGCCGACGTAGATGTTCTCTCGAACCAGCGCCAGGGCGTCGTCGATGTACACGGTCTGGTCGTAGACCTGATTCAGGCTAAGCGTCCCGTTGAGCCCCAGCCTGCGGGCCTCGCCTGCAAGCAGACCGTTCGGCGCGTTCAGCCGATTGAGCTCCGCCCTGATGTCGTCCATCACCTTGATGACGTTGGAACCCACCTCGCGCTGCGCGTTGATGGCGATGACCTGTTCGCCCTTGCTGCGCACGAACGTGCGAGACTCCTTGTACGTCTCGACCACCTCCGCGACATCGCGCACCAGGATCGGCCCGCCTTCGGTCTGCTTGATCACCGTGGTGAGGATGTCGCTGACGCTTTCATAGCGGCTGATGGTGCGCACGCGCACGGCGTTCTTGGCGTCGTTCAATTCGCCTGCCGAGACATTGACGTTGGTTCCACGCAGCGCGTTCACCAGCTCGGCGGGCGTGACGCCGCGCTGGGCCAGAAGGACGGGATCGAACCGCACCTGGGTTTCGCGCTCGCGGCCACCGAGCACGCCGATCTCGCTCACGCCCGGGATGCGCTCGAGCGCGGGCTTGATCCGATCTTCAGCGAAGTCCTGCAGCGTGCGGATGTCGAACTTCGCATCGGTCGTCCCAAGGATGATCCAGGCGATGTAATCCTTGTTCTGCGGGTCGGACGCCTCAACCACCGGTTCGTCGACGTTCTCGGGGTAGCTGGGAACCTGCCGCAGCTTGTCGCTGACTTCGCGCAGCGCTTCGGCCTTGTCCACGCCGACGGCGAACTCCAGCCGCACCACGCCTCTGCCCTGCTGACTCTCGCTGGTCATCGCGCGCAGGTTGGCGATTCCCTGGAGTTTCTCCTCCTGCTTATCCACGATCTCCTGCTCGACTTCCTCGGGACTGGCCCCTTCCCACAGCGTGGTCACCGCGATGATCGTGTCTTCCACGTTCGGCGTGAGCTGGATCGGAATGCGGTCCAGCGCGACGAGTCCCGCCATCAGAAGCAGGATCACACCCACGGCCACGGTCACCGGCTGTTGAATTGAAGCGCGAATCAGGTTCATGGAAAACGCCGAAAAGCCGAAACGTCGAAACGCTGAAAGGGTGAATTCAAACTCGATGCTCGCTCATTGGCCGGCTTTCTCACCGGCGTCTTGGCGTTTCGGCGTTTCCACCGGCTGCGGAATGATCGCCGCCGTCGGATACAGCCGCTCATTTCCCTCGACCACGAGCATGTCGCCGGGCTGAAGCATCGGCGAATTCACCACCATGCGATCTCCCGCACCGAACAGCACCTGCACGTCGGCCGGCACAGCGCTGGCGGGCGCCTTCGGGTCGGTCTGGCGCGAGACGTACACGAACGCGCCGGTCGGACTGCGCATGATCGCATCGCGCGAAATCGTCAGGCGGTCCGCCATGTCGCCGGTCGGCACGTACGCCGTGATGCTCATGCCCGGCGCGAGCAGGCCTTCAGCGTTGCTCAGCCGCGCCACGATCGCG
The DNA here is from genome assembly GCA_964498045.1 of uncultured Isosphaeraceae bacterium. Lineage (GTDB taxonomy): Bacteria > Planctomycetota > Phycisphaerae > Phycisphaerales > SM1A02 > DATKJG01. The sequence continues at coordinate 3,117 of CAZCGB010000249.1, read as the reverse complement.
AACGTGCGGGCCTTCGGGTCCACCTGCGGCACGATGCGCAGTTCCGACGATTCGATCCGGGTCCCGGTCGCGTCGACGTTGATCGTGACCAGCGGATGCTTGCCGATCACCGCGTCGGCGTACTGCTGGGGCACGTCAATCCATGCGTCCACGCTGCCGATGGAGAGCATCTCCACCACCGGCGCGCCAACTGCCAGCCATTCGCCTTCCTCAAGGTGCTTGCTCACGATCACGCCATCGAAGGGTGCGACGATCTTCGTGTCGGCGATGCGTTTGGTCAGCAGTTGGGCGCGGGCGGCGATGGCATCGACGTTGCGTATGGTCGATTCCAGCTTCGCCTGCGCGATGCGCACCTGCATTTCGGCGTCGTACAGCTCCTTGGCCTTTCCCGCGCCGCCCGCCGACAACGAACGATAGTTCTCCAGATCGCGCTGCCGCCAATCGAGATCGGCCTGCTTTTCAGCGACATCGGCCAGCGCGACTTGTCGATCGGCTTCCACCTGTACCAGGTCGATCTCCAGCCGGTTGCTGTCCAGCCGTGCGAGCAATCCGCCCTTCTTCACGGCCTCGCCCTGTTCGACGGGAATCTCCAGCACCAGGCCGGCCTCCTCGCCGGCGACACGGCTGCGCTGCACGGCCCGCAACTCGCCGGTGACCAGTCGCTGCTCCTGCACGCTCTCCTGACGAACCGGATCAACGCGCACAACCGATGGCGGCGCGCCCTGCCAGGCCCATGCCGAGTGCGGCAGGATGATCGTGTGAAAGGCGGCGACGATGAAGGCAATTCCACGTGATCGCATGGTGAGTTCCCGAGGCGGCAATCCTACGCGCGCCGTTCAAGTGAACAACCGTCGATATGCGACGATTGCCCGCCCGGCGACGCGCGTTTCAAACGCATTCGCATTGGCGATGAATGACGCCTTACGACTCCGCACCCGCGGACTCGAGATCGAACACCTGCGTCATTGCCGCCCACCATTCACCCTGTCTGGCGCCCGGCGCGATGCGCTGGTATCGCCGCATCGCGGCATCCCAGGCCTGGCATGCCGGATCATCGGCATACGACTGGTAGTCGCGGGCCGGATCAAATCCATCCTCGGCTTCCGCGTACATGAACAGCCGCGTTCCGAGCCGGAAGATCTTCATCCGCCGAATGCCGATGCGCCGCAGCGCGGCGATCACCTCCGGCCAGACGCGATGATGATGCGCGTCGTACTCCGCGATCAACCGCGGATCATCTCGAAGGTCGAGCGCCTGGGCGAAGCATTTCATGCCCGCAGGGTAATCCCATTACGGTGAGCCGTCCCGTTCGACGTGCGGAATCCCGCCCGAAACGAACGCGATAGTCATGCTCAACCTGCAACTGCATGCGGTACCATGCGCGTCTCGAGCAGGCCCACGAAAGCGAGATACGCATGCGCCGCCACCTTTCCCGTTTCACATTCCTGAGTTGGACGTGCGTCATCGGCTTCAGCCTGTGGGGCTGCGACAAGGACGCTGATCGCACGGCTGGCGGCGCGGCCGCGTTGCCCAATGCGGGCGGCGATTCGCCGGCGATCAAGACGCTGAAGATCGCGGTCGTGCCCAAAGGCACGACGCATGAGTTCTGGAAATCCGTGCACGCCGGGGCAGTGAAGGCCCAGCGCGAGACGCCAAACGTGGACATCACGTTTCGGGGCCCCGATCGCGAAGATGACCGCGAGCAGCAGATCGCCCTCCTTCAGAACCTCCAATCGGGCGGCTACGACGCCATCGTCCTTGCCCCGCTCGATCAGCAGGCCCTCGTCGCGCCGGTGAAACAGATCACCGCGGCCGGCATTCCCGTCGTGATCATCGACTCCGGCGTGAACGCCGAGGCCGGTACCGATTTCGTCTCTTTCGTCGCCACCGACAATCACCGCGGTGGCGAACTCGCCGGCGAACACATCGCCAAGTCGCTTGGCAACGCTGGCCGCGTGCTGGTTCTGCGATATATGGAAGGATCCGAAAGCACGACGCAGCGCGAGGAAGGCTGCATCGCCGCGCTGAAGAAGGCGGGCGTCACGGTGGTTGATCCCGGCCGATACGCTGGCGCGACCCGCGCCACGTCGCCGGCGGCGGCGGAGAATCTCCTGATGTCCGAGAGCGACATCCAGGCGGTGTTCTGCCCGAACGAATCATCGACGTACGGCATGTTGCTGGCGCTGCGCAGCCGCGGGCTGGCCGGCAAGGTGGTGTTCGTGGGCTTTGATTCCAGCAGCGACCTGGTCAACGGATTGGAATCGGGCGATGTGGCGGCGCTCGTGGTGCAGAATCCGCTCCGCATGGGTTACCTCGGGGTCAAGGCGGCGATCGATCGTCTGCATGGCGCGTCGGTTGAGAAGCGCATCGACACGGGCGTCGCGCTGGTGACCAGGGACAACATGATGCAGCCTGAGATCGCTGAAGCGCTCAATCCTGATCTTGAGAAATACCTTGGCGGCTCGTGATCGATGAACGAAGCGCCGAACCCACAACCTCGATTGGCGATGCGCGGCGTCAGCAAGCGCTATGGCGCGACAGTCGCGCTCGACGCGGTTGATCTTTCCGTCGGGACGGGCGAGGTGCATGCCGTCCTTGGGGAGAACGGCGCGGGCAAGTCGACGTTGATGAAGATTCTGGCGGGCGTGGTCGGGCCTGATGCTGGCGAGTGCCGCATGGATGGACGCGTGTTTGATCCGCGCGATCCCAACGCCGCGCGGGCGGCCGGCATCGCCATGATTCACCAGGAATTATGCCTGGCGCCGCACCTCTCAGTCGAAGCCAATCTCGCGCTCGGGGCGGAGGATCGATTCGGCGGCATTCTGCGCATGGGTGAGATTCGCCGGCGTGTGGCTGCCGCGCTCGCGCGCCTCGGCCGCGATGACATCGATCCGCGGACAGCCGTGCGCGATCTTCCACCCGGTGCGCGGCAGGTGGTCGAGATCACTCGCGCGCTGATGTTCGAAGCGCGCATCGTCGTCATGGATGAGCCCACCAGCAGCCTCGGCCTGCATGACATCGAACGGCTGTTCAGCGTCATCGCGACGCTGAAGTCCCACGGCGTCAGCGTGATCTACATTTCGCACTTCCTTGAGGAGGTCGCGCGCGTGGCCGATC
>CAZCGB010000248.1:0-5123 GCA_964498045.1 uncultured Isosphaeraceae bacterium | reverse complement strand
CTGCTCGATCCCGCCAACACCGAGATGAGCCTGCGCTGCGAGATGATGCTGTACATGGCCAGCCGGGCCCAACTGATCGAACAGATCATTCGGCCCGCGCTGACACGCGATGAGTTCGTGCTGGCCGATCGCTTCATCTCATCGACGCTCGCATACCAGGGGACGGCGGGAGGGATGACGCCCGAGGAGATACTCGCCGTCGGTCGCGTTGCGATCGGCTCGATCTGGCCCGACCTGACGGTGATCTTCGATGTTGATGAGCACGTCGCTGCGACGCGCCTGAATCCGCTGCTCGATCGCATGGAGCTCAAGGGCGTGGAGTTCCATCGCCGCGTGCGACAGGGATTCCTTGCGCAGGCGCAGAACGAGCCTGATCGGCACCTGGTAGTGGACGCCTCAGCGGAGGCGGACGTGGTGTTCGAACGCCTGCTGCGCGGGCTGGCCGGGTGGATCGCCGGCGCCCCGCGCGCTGTGCGGCATTAGGACCAGCTTGTGCGCGATATGCTGATGTCGGAAGCAGGTGCGGCATGTCGGATTGCCTGAGCGAAGCCGAGATCGCGGACATGGCGGCGGGCCGGCCGCCGTCGCGCGATCGCGTCGCGCTTGATTCGCACCTCTCCGAATGTGCGGATTGCCGTCGTCGGCTGGCGGCCAAGCGCAAGCGAGGAACGGGCGGCGATGAGACGCTGATTCTGGCGCCGCTGCCAAATCGTCTCATCGGAGGAGACCCAGCGGCATCAGCGCATGCGCACGTCGTGCCTCTGACCATCGATGGCTATGACGTGCTCGAACGCATCCAGGGCGGCGGGCAAGGCGTGGTGTTCAAGGCGGTCCAGAAGAGCACCAATCGCACCGTCGCCGTGAAGGTCCTGCCGCACCAGGAGACCGCCAGCACGCGGCAGAAGCAGCGATTCGAGCGGGAAGTCTCGCTGGCTGCGAGCCTGCGGCATCCCAACATCGTCACCATCTATGACAGCGGCCTGATGAGCGGGCGCTATTTCTTCGCGATGGAGTACGTGCACGGCGCGCCGCTGGATCATTTCGCGCGCACGCTTGAGCGCGACGGCAAACTCGCGCTGTTCGCAAAAGTGTGCGATGCCGTCGCGCACGCGCATCAGCACGACATCGTGCATCGCGATCTCAAGCCCGCGAACATCCTGGTGGACCCCGAAGGCGAGCCGCACGTCCTTGACTTCGGTCTGGCAAAGACCTCGGGTGGCGCGGCGGCGCTCTTGGCTGGAGCGCAACAGCAACAGCCGCTCACGCTCACAAGTCAATTCATGGGCACGCTCGCCTACGCGTCGCCCGAGCAGACAATGGGCGACCCGACGCTCGTCGATCGGCGCAGCGATGTGTATTCACTGGGTGTGCTGCTCTTTGAGCTGTTGACGGGCGAGTTTCCCTATGCGATGCCCGGAGACCTTGTGGGTACGTTTGAATCGATCCGGAACGCGCCGCCGCGCAAGCCGTCTGACACGCCAGGAGGCGCGGGCATCGATCGTGACCTGGACACGATCGTCTTGCGGACACTGGCGAAGGAACCGTCCAGGCGTTATGCCAGCGCGGCCGAGCTTGCCGCTGACGTGCATCGATATCGGAGAGGAGAGCCCATCTCAGCACGGCGCGACAGCCCGCTGTATGTTGCGCGCATCAAGGCGCGAGCGGCGATTCGGCGTCATCCGGCGCTGACCATGCTGGGCGTCGTGGTGCTGACGACGCTTGCGGCGGGCACATTGGCGGAACCGATCTCAAGAAGTTGGACCGGGCCGGCGAGGTGGTTTGAGTACGCCGCAGCCGGGCCGCTCGCGGGCGCGCCGTCCAGCGAGGCCGCGTTCTCTGATGTGCGCGTCATTGCGGTGACTGATCGCACGGTGCAGACGATCAGCGAGATTGCGGGCCTGGCGCACGTGGCCGATGTCGATCCCGCCGATTGGGCCACGGCGCGGCGGGTGCATGGGTGGCTCATGCGGCGATTGGCGCTGGCCGGCGCGCGAGTGGTCGTCTGGGACTTCGCCTTTCGCAAAGGCTCTGACGCCGACCCTGATTTCGTCGCAGGCATTGACGCACTGAAGACAGCCGGCGCCGAGGTCGTCATTGCCCGTCGTGACTGGACGCAGGACGACCGCGGCAAACCGCTCGATACTTCGCCGGTCATTGCCGCGGCGCCGGTTGAGTGGGGCGGAATCACCCTCGGGGTCGATGAGCAGTCGGTCTGGAAACTCGATCTCATCGTGCAACATCCCCGGGAAAACCCGATGCTCTCGCTGGCGCTGGCCGCGTTCAGCGCGTGGAAGCACGCCAGCATGCAGCCGACGGCGGAGATTGACCGGCTGCACGACACCGCTCGATTGCAGTATCGCGAAGCGGTGCGTGATTCGGAGACGATCACGCTCAGCGCGGTTCGCGAGGTCGCCGCACCCACCGCTGATGAACTCGGCATGGGCATGCAGCCGGGCACGCTCGTCGGGGTCTACGCCCTGGCGCTGCCGTCCGATGAAGCGCTTCGATCGATATCGATGGACTATGAAGCCGTCGCGCGCATGAACGACGTTGCGCTGCAACGATGGGCGCGCGGTCGAGTCATCGTCTTTGGCGACTTTCGCACGGACGGCAATGGCGTTGGTCTGGATGAGCACCTCGCGCCCGACGGCCGCAGGATTCACGGTTCGCATGCGCATGCCATCGTGATTGACGCGTTGCTGCGAGCGAGCGTCCCTGCACGCTATCTCGCGCCGTACGCGTATCTTGTGGTCATCGCGATGGCGGGGTTTGCGGGAGTTCTCGCGGCCCGATGGCGCTGGATCGGCGGACCCTTGCGCGGCATCGCGCTGGTTGTTCTGGCGGCGATGATCGTCGCGGCAGGAATCGCCGTCTTTCGCACGACGGGCTATCTGGTGCAGCCGCTGGGGCCGCTTCTGGCGATGGCACTGGCGTTCATGGCCTGGTTGTGGTTTGATCCGCTCTTCACGCACCCGCGCACGGAGGCGCATGAGAAGGCAAGGACTCTTTCATGACGACATCGTCGCATCGTCCCTTCCCTCGCGCAATCATCTCCTGCATGCTGCTGTCGTTGTCGCTGGCGGCGATGGGCTGTCACTGCGACCGCCTCGGCCGGGTGCCGCCGGGATTTCAAGATCAGCAGGAGGCCGGCATCGCGGTGATTGGCAAGGACTACACATTCTCCGCGGACACGACGGTCACCACTGGTCAACCGGTGCTGTTCACGTTGAAGTCAAACGAGAATCTGAAATCGGGTGGCAAATCGCACTATCCGGATTTCCGCGCGTACGTGAAGCCGGCGACGGGCGCCGCGCCCAGCGATATCCACGTCAACTTCTCGGTGCCGATGATCGACATCATCACCGGCTGGGCGTACCTGGTCGGCACAAGCCCGATGGGAAAGACGACCCGCGTGCGCGCAGTAGGCGAAGGCACGCGCCTGATTCTTGAAGTGGATGAGTCAGTCACTCCGGCGGTGCACCGCGTGTACCTGGTCGGCGACATCAGTTCGAAGGTGCAGATCTACGTGCCCGAATCGAGCGCCACGTCCGTGTACACGTTGAACAAGCTGGGCACGTACGTCGAGGTCTATGCAGACAACGTGTGGAAATACAAAGGCGCATATGCCGACGTGCCCGAACGCGCGGCATTTGTCGAGGCGGTCCTCAAGGAAGTGCAGGGCGCTCGCGTCAAATAGATCATCCCAAGCGACGACATGCATTTGTCCAGCGGGAAGACCAGATGCGTGCGATGCAACGTAGATTTCAGAAGCACTGCGCCTGCGCTGCGACGTTGATCGGGGGTCCGCTCACGCTTCGGGTTCGATGGTCACCGTCAGCGACTTGCACTTGAACTGATCCTGGAGCAGCTCCGCTTTCTCGCGGTGCGTGCTCAGCAGGTGGCACAGGCCGGTGCGATGGGCCGTGAGCGTGCACAGCAGCGCCCGTCGGGGATTCACGCGGACCAGCTCGATGATGACCTCGACAACGTGGCCCATGTCGTTGACATCGTCATTGTGCAGGATCACGCGCCATGGCGGCAGTTGATCGACCTTCGGTGGCGGAGTTTTCGTGCGCGGCCTGGAGGCGGGGCCGGTTGCAGGCAATGCCGGGGGCTGCGCAGGCGGGGCTTCAGTCGCGGGGGGCACGGGGGGAGCGGCGGTGTTTGACATTGAAGATCGATTGGACTGCATGTTTGAAACGTCGCCTGCTCGCGTGAAACCGCTTGGCCAAGGCTCTCGCCTCGTCGTCAAATCTTCCATTCGAACGACCTTCTCTAAGCCTTCTGCGAATGCACGGTGATCGTAGGCAGGGGAAACCCTGACAAGTCAAGACCACGTTCCCATGAAAGAGCCTGCAAACTGCGGCGGGCCAAAGCGTTCCTGTAGAGCCGGAGGATTGGCGCCGCATGCCGACGCCTTGTAAGCACCTTTAACCGCACCTCTTCGCCGGCGAGATCGATGTCAGAGGTGTGCGCACACACCCGGGAGTCGTTCTAGACCGTTGCCGGCGCAGATTCATCGACGAGGAACTTCACCACCTGCTTGAGGTCGCCGGTGCGTTCAAAGATCTGCCGCTGTCGCTGCGCGCCGGTGCCGTGTTCAAGGATTTCATTGATGTAGTGCAATTGCGTCAGGCACCCGAGTTTCTCGGCGTGCGGCTCGCAGCGCTCCACCATCCGTCTGATGATCGTTTTCGCAGGCACAGCCTGCATGGTGTCGAAGTCGACGAAACTGGCGTCGAGCCCGTAGCGGGCCGCGTGCCACTTGTTCTGCTTGGCGATCATCGGGTGCGTGTCGAACTGGTACGCGCCGTTGTCGATGTGTTCGGAGATCGCGGCGATCAGGCACTGCGTCAGCGCGACCAGCCCCAGCGTGTGCCGCATGTTCAGCGGCATGTCGAAGATGCGCATCTCAACCGTTCCGAATCCCGCGTGCGGCCGCAGATCCCACCAGATCTCGCGGTTGGAGGAGATGAACTTGGTGTTCATCAGGTGGTCGATCAGCCAGACGTACTCGCTCCAGTTGCGCATGGGCGCGGGCATGCCGGCGGTGGGCAGAGCTTCGATGATCTTCGAGCGATACGACTGCAGGCCGGTGTCGCGGCCGCAGAAGAACGGCGAGT
>CAZCGB010000247.1:0-5143 GCA_964498045.1 uncultured Isosphaeraceae bacterium | reverse complement strand
ATGAGCCTCGCCATTCGCCTTGTCGCCGAAGCCTCCAAGCGCGGCTTGAACAAGGCCGACCTTCGCACTCGCGTTCAGGCGGTGGTCGCTGATCCGCCATCGCTGGTTGAAGACCCGGACTTTGCAGAGCTCGCGAATGCGCTTATCGCCCGGACAACCCAGCCGTTGGCGACAGCGGAGTTCATCGCGCGCGATGCGCCCGCTCCCTGGAAGCTCTGGGGTATTGATCTTGAACCGGATTCCATCCAGCAGATGCGCAACGCCTGCGACCTGCCCGTCGCCGTTGCCGGCGCATTGATGCCTGATGCCCACGTCGGGTACGGCCTGCCCATCGGCGGCGTGCTCGCCACGCACAACGCCGTGATTCCGTACGCCGTGGGCGTGGACATCGCATGCCGCATGAAGTTGACCGTGCTGGATGTGTATGGGGGGGGCGGCGGCGCGAACGCGATCCGAGCCGAGACCGAACGACTCATTAATGCGCTGGAAACACAGACGCGTTTTGGCGTGGGAGCAGAGTTCAAGCAGCCGCACGAACACCCGGTGCTCGATGAGAACTGGGCTGTCTCACCCGTCACTCTGCACGCGAAGCGAAAGGCCCAGAACCAACTCGGCACATCTGGCTCGGGCAATCATTTCGTCGAGTTCGGCACGCTCAAGGTGGAGAGCGACGCCGATGATGTCGGCCTGAAATCCGGGGTCTATCTCGCGCTGCTTTCACATTCAGGCTCGCGTGGCACGGGCGCGGCCGTCGCCGATCACTACTCAAAACTCGCGATGAGCCTGCATCCGGAATTGCCCAAGGAATTGAAGCACTTGGCGTGGCTCGATCTCGATTCCGAGGCCGGCCAGGAATACTGGGCGGCGATGAACCTCATGGGCCAGTACGCCGCGGCGAATCACGACATCATTCATCGTTCCATCGCGCGGTTCCTCAAGGCCGACGTGCTGGCCGACATCGAGAACCACCATAATTTCGCCTGGAAGGAGAAGCACGTCGATCCTGTCACCGGTGAATCTCGCGAGGTGATCGTGCATCGCAAAGGCGCGACGCCCGCAGGCAAGGGCGTCCTCGGCATCATCCCCGGCTCAATGGCCTCGCCCGGTTATCTCGTGCGCGGCAAAGGCAGCACAGCGTCGCTTGAATCCGCTTCGCACGGCGCGGGTCGCTTGATGAGCCGCACAAGGGCGAAGGAGTCGTTCACCTGGGGCTCGGTGAAGAAACTCCTCGCCGAGCGCGATGTGCTGCTGCTTTCAGCCGGCATCGACGAGGTGCCCGGCGCGTACAAGGACATCGAAACCGTGATGAGTCAGCAACAGGACCTGGTCGAGGTCGTCGCCCGGTTCGATCCGAAGATCGTGAAGATGGCCCCGGCGGGCGAACGGCCGGAGGATTGATTTGCCGCGACTATCAAGAGAGGTGGCACACGCGTCTCGCCTGTGCCGACCCTCCTCCGTGTCGGCCTCACACCAGACTCCAGCGCGACTCTGGCAAGACGTCTGAGCCGCCTTCAAGTGCACGCACATGCGCATCACCGGCCCACACCTCGGCAGCCAAATCCAATGCGAGGCGATCCTGCGCTCGCTGCCCGACTGGTTCGGCATCGAATCCGCGCTCGTGCAGTACGTGCGCGATGTCGAAACGCTGCCGACGTTTCTCGCGCTCGATGAATCAAACAACGCGATCGGCTTCATGAGTGTGCGCAAGCACTTTCCGCACGCCGCCGAACTGCACGTGCTCGCGGTGCTGCGGGAACATCATCGTCACGGCATCGGCCGGAAACTCCTCGCGCAGGTCGAAGACTGGCTCCGTCGCGATGGCGTGCGCTTCCTGCAGGTGAAGACCGTTGCGCCAACGGCGAAGTCGGAGCATTACGATCACACCCGCCGCTTCTACGAGGCGATGGGCTTCATGCCGCTAGAAATCTTTCCCACGCTGTGGGATCCGCGCAATCCGGCGCTGCTGATGATCAAGACGCTTTGACGCAATCGCCCTCTTCCTCCCGAACCTGTGGGAAGAGAGGTGGAATGGTGCATCCCGAGCGTACAATCGACGCCATGGCCGTTTCCCGCCGCCTGTACTTCGACAACGCAGCGACTTCGTTTCCGAAGCCGACGGAAGTTGCGCCGGCGGTCCTGCGGTACATCAACGAGGTTGGCGCAAGCCCCGGGCGCGGCTCGTACCGTGAAGCCGTCGAGTCCGGCCGCATCGTCAATCGTTGCCGCGAACTGATCAATCGCCTGATCCATGGCGACGATCCGTCGCACATCATCTTCACGCTGAATTGCAGCGACGCCTTGAACCTCGCGATCAAGGGCCTGGTGAAGCATCACACACGCGCAGGTGAATCGACTCACGTCATCACCACCGCGATGGATCACAACTCGATCCTGCGGCCGCTGCGCGAAGTCGAGCGTGAGGGCGTGCAGGTGACGCGCGTCGCCGTTGATGGCGAGCGAGGCCGCGTGAATCCCGCCGACATCGCCGCGGCGATCCGACCCGACACGCGGTTGGTCGCGATCACGCACGCCTCAAACGTCACCGGCATCATGCAGCCAATCGCCGAGGTCGGCGCGATTTGTCGCAGTCGACACATTCCGTTTCTCGTTGACGCCGCGCAGACCATGGGTCACGTGCCGATCGATGTGCATGCGATGTCCATCGATCTGCTTGCATTCCCCGGCCACAAGGGCCTGCTTGGACCGCTGGGCACCGGCGGGCTGTATCTGCGTCCGGGAATGGAACTGATCATCGACACGCTGCGCGAAGGCGGCACGGGTTCGGCGAGCGAGAGCGATATGCAGCCGCTACGTCTTCCCGACAAATACGAGCCAGGCTCGGGGAATGGGCCGGGCATCGCGGGTCTTGCGGCCGGTGTGCAGTGGATTCTTGACCGCGGCGCGGAGAATCTGCACGCGCACGAACAGAGTCTCGTGCGCATCCTGCTTGATGGCCTGACAAACATCAACGGCGTCCGCGTATTGGGTGCGGCGGACGCATCGCGGCGTTGCGGCGTGATTTCGCTGACGATCGCCGGGACTGAACCGGCCGACATCGCGGCGATATTGGAGGAACACTTCGGCATCCTCGCGCGGGCCGGCCTGCATTGCGCGCCGCTCGCGCATGCAACGTATGACACCGCGGCATGCGGCGGCGCGCTGCGATTGAGCGTCGGCCCCTTTCTCTCGGAGGATGATGTCCGATACGCTGTCGCGTCGATCGCCGAGATCGTACGCGAACATTCAGCTTCGACTGGCCATCCATCGCGCGGATCATCGTCGCCGCAACCGACCATCACCCCCGCCACCGCACGCAACGCATGACGAACCTGAACGATCTGATCGGCAAACGAATCGAAGGCAGCCTTTCGGCGATTGGTTCTCTACGCGCGCCGCCGCTCGCGCAACATCTTGCGGCGATCATCGAAGCGGTGCGCAATCGGCTCTCAGGCGGCGGAACGGTCTACACCTGCGGCAACGGCGGATCGGCGGCGGAGGCGCTGCACCTTGCCGAAGAACTCATCGGCCGCTATCGAAGCGACAGGCCTCCCCAAAAGGCCATCTGCCTGAACGCCGATCCAACCGCGCTCACATGCATTGCCAACGACTATGGCTTCGACCGCGTTTTCGCGCGTCAGTGCGAGTCGCTGCTGACCGAGCGTGATGCATTGGTGGTTTTCTCCACTTCGGGGAACAGCCCGAACATCGTGCAGGCGCTGGAAGCAGCAAAGTCACGCAGGGCCACAACCATCGGATTTCTCGGCAGGGGCGGCGGCAAGGCTGCCGCGGAGTGCAACTTCGCTTTGGTTGTTGCGGCGGAGGACTCGGCCCACATCCAGGAAGCCCACCAAGTGGCACTTCACCTGATTTGTGAGGCTCTGGAACCACCTCACCCCGCCTGACGGGCCGTTATCGGCCTTTTTGCATCAAATGGCCGATGGGCGATTTGCACAAACTCCGCGAATCCATACACTTAGGCATTGCCAGAGCTGGACATTTGTGGCAAGTTTCCCCACCGGCTGCACCATGACGCCATTCGGCAACAGATGGTTCCCCGGTTGTTCTGGGGTGGAAGAACAGTAATCGGTCGATGTGCAGAACACGCGGCGAGCCGCGACGAACGGTCGGGTTGTATCCGGGTGAGGTTCGAATTGCCTGTCTTGACACCGTAGACCTGCCTTTTGCATTTCACAGCATCCCCTCATGCCGCCCCATTCGAAGTCATCGATGACAAAGACTGAATAAAGCCCCCGTCTTCGGGCGTATTGTTCAGAAAGAACTATGGATTTCCCGGCACGCTGGTAAGTACGTGCTAATCTTGCTGTGCCGGTTCAGCTCCATCCCCGCCAAGCCGCTCGTATCCGAAGTTCGCCGTTGCCCGGTTCGCAGGTCGCATGTCCGCTCGGATCGCTTCACGCCCATGTGCATTCGAACGCCCAAACTCGCTGTTGCTCTCGCCCTTGTTGGGGCTCTTGCAGGCGCTCCGGCTGCCATGGGTGGTTCGACCACGTACTTCAACCCAGGCGCAACGTATTTTGGACTCAGCAGCAGCCCGTTCCAAGAGGTCGCAGGCTTGCCCAACGTGGTCGAGACGTTTGAGAACGGCAGCATCAACTCACTGGTGAAGGCTACGGGTGGATACATCAAGGGGCCGTCCGCCACCACCGACTCGGTTGATCCCGGCGGCAGTTCCTACGCCACCAACGGCAAGTCCATCACGTTCAAGTTCAACGGGTCCAACGGAGCCAAGCCGACCATGGCCGGCCTCGCTTGGACCGATGGCAAGGCGAACTCGATCATCACCTTCAAGGCTTGGGACGCCTCCGGCAAATTGATCGGCAAGATCACCGCCACCCTGGGCGACCTTTCCCGCAGGGGCACCACGGGCGAGGACCGCTTCTTCGGCATCAGCTCCGACAACGGCATCTCCAAGATCCGCATCAGCTCCAACAAGGCCGGCTTCGAGGTCGATCACCTCCTCGCCTACGGCTTCAGCGTTGTGCCTGTGCCGCCGGCGCTTGGCCTTGGATTGGCTGGCTTGGCTGGATTGGGACTGTGGCGTCGGCGCAATGCGAAGTTCGGTTGACGCGATTGAATCACATTGGACGTGGATTGTGCGACAATGCTGTCGTTTGCGCACGTT
>CAZCGB010000246.1:0-5144 GCA_964498045.1 uncultured Isosphaeraceae bacterium | reverse complement strand
TGTCGACTTCAGCCGAGGGCTCGGTGAAGGGAAAGAAGCTGGGGCGAGTGCGCACCTCGGCCTTGTCGCCGAAATATGCGCGGGCGAACTGAACCAGCGTGGTCTTCAGGTCAACCATCGACACGCGGCGATCGACACACAAGCCTTCAACCTGATGGAACATGCTGAAATGCGTGGCATCATGCGTGTCGGGCCGATACACGCGGCCGCAGGCGATGATCTTCAGCGGCGGTCTGGACGATTCCATCGTGCGAATCTGCACCGTGGATGTCTGCGAACGAAGCAAGAGCGGCGGAGCGTGCGGAGGGCGGCCGGCGCTGCCCATGTAGAAATTGTCGATGGAATCGCGCGCGGGATGATCTTCAGGAATATTCAGCGCGGTGAAATTGTGGAACTCGTCCTCAACCTCCGGACCAGTCGCAATGGTGAATCCCATTCGCGCGAACACTTCGGTGATCTCATCGATCGTGCGCGAGAGAATGTGGCGGCGCCCTCGTCCCATTTCCAGGCCGGGTTCGGTCACATCGATGAATGGCGAGCCCGAAACGCCCGCACCATCGCTGCCGACCGCATTCTTCCGCAATTCGAACGCCGCCTCGAGAGCCGTCTTCACCTCGTTCAGCCGGGCGCCCACCGCAGGCTTCTGGTCCTTGGGCACATCCTTCAACATGGGCATGGCGGCCTTCAGCGCACCCTTCACGCCGAGGTACTTGATGCGCCATGCCTCCAGCGATTCGCTGCTGCTCGCCTCGGCAAGCTGCGCCAAGCCTTCATCGTGCATTGTGTTCAGCGTTTCGAGCATGGGGTCAGTCTATCGCGGAGTGAAAGTCGACGGAGATCTTCAACCGTTGCGCTTGACAAGCCGATGAATCGTGCTACCGTTCTCGACCCCATGTTTTCCCGCCACGACCATTTCGCCGCAGCCGCCAGCACAATGATGGCGATGCGCATGCCCAGCCCGGGCGCAGGAGTTCGCTCCCGCGTGTGGCTGGTTGTCGCTGGCTGACCCACCCACAACGTGAATTGAGCGGCTCCCGCACCCGGGCCTGATTCAACCCGGTCGTTGTCGTTTTTCCACGCCCATGCAACACGCTCGCAGGCGTCCGCGCGATCACTGCGCGGCGCGCACGCCTCTGCCCGAAAGGATCCTCGCTCATGTCACGTACGAATCGTACAACCGCGTCCGTTCCATCGAAGTCGCCGGTCTATCGCTTTGAGACGCTCTCCATCCATGCCGGCTGCCCCGACGATGCGCTCACCGGCGCGGTCGTCACACCGATCTATCAAACCACGACCTTCGCCCAAGACGAACTCGGCGGCTCACCGGACTGGTGCTATGCGCGCACGGGCAATCCGACGCGCAGCGCATTGGAAGCCAGCATCGCCGCGCTCGAAGGCGGCCGCTTTGGTCTGGCATTTTCCAGCGGACTGGCGGCGGCAAACGCGGTACTGCAGGGGCTGCTTCGCGCGGGCGACCATGTCGTCGCGTCACAGGATCTCTACGGCGGATGCTGGCGGCTGTTCACAAAGATCTTCCATCGTTTCGGCGTGGACTTCTCGCTGATCGACACGACCGACCCCGCCAACGTCGCAGACGCAATCCGCGCCAACACCAGGCTGCTCTGGCTGGAAACGCCGAGCAATCCGCTCTTGAAGATCACCGACATTGCCGCGTGCTGCGCCGCCGCCCGACGAAGGTCGGCAGGCGTCATCACGCTGGTCGACAACACATTCGCCACGCCGGTGTTTCAGCAGCCGCTGCAACAGGGGACAGACATCGTGCTGCACTCGACGACCAAGTACATCGGCGGCCACTGCGATGTGCTGGGCGGGGCGCTCGTCGTCAATGACACTGCGATTTTCGAACAGCTGAAGTTCGTGCAGAACGCCACAGGCGCGGTGCCCGGACCGCAAGACTGCTTCCTGCAATTGCGCGGCATCAAGACGCTTGCGCTTCGCGTCAAACAGCATGAAGCCAACGCCTTCGCCATCGCGCGCTGGCTGGAGCAAAGCGAAGACGTCAGCCGCGTCATCTACCCCGGCCTTGATTCGCATCCGCAGCACGATCTCGCCAAGCGGCAGTCAATCGGCTTCGGCGCGATCGTGAGCGTCGAGTTCGCAGGAGGCATCGAGCGCGTCCGCAGGCTCGTGCGCCTGCTTCGGCTCTGGCCGCTCGCAGAGAGCCTGGGCGGCGTGAAGAGCCTGTTGTGCCACCCTGCCACCATGACGCATGCTTCCGTTGACCCGGCTGAGCGCGCCCGCATCGGCATTGGTGACGGACTCGTCCGTCTCTCGGTCGGCCTCGAACATCCCGAGGATCTCATTGGCGATCTCGATCAGGCGCTGCAAGCCACGCGCCGCGATGCGTCGATCGACATCGCCATCGCACGAGATCTGCAGGAGGTGGGAGCATGATCGCCGAATCTCAGCAATTCCAACAGCTTGATCGCGGTGCGCGCCCGGTCCGCATCGCCCTGCTCGGTTGCGGCACGGTCGGCAGCGCGGTCGCCCGCATGCTTGCCGGGTTTTCGCGAAAGCCCGGCGCAGAGGCATCTGAACGCTTCTTCGCTTCCCACGATGTCGACCTTCAGCTGACGCATGTGTTTGTTCGAGACGTCACGAAGGAGCGATCGGGCATCGACGCCTCGTTGCTCACCGACGACTTTGAGCAGGTGCTCCAGGCGAAGCCGGATGTCGTCATCGAGGCCCTTGGCGGGCGCGATCCCGCAGGCGCATTCGTGCGTCGATTGCTCGAACGCGGCATCAGCGTCGTCAGCGCGAACAAGACGATGATCGCCCACGAGGGGCCGAAGCTCTTTGCGATCGCCGAGCGCACCGGCGCGCGATTGGCGTATGAGGCGAGTGTCGGGGCGGCGATTCCCGTGCTGGCGGCGATCAGGCAGCGCGCGGGCGATCCGATCATCGCCTTGCGCGCGATCCTCAACGGCACGTGCAACTTCGTCCTCAACCGCATGCGCGAGAGCGGCCGCGAGCTCAGCGTCATCTTGCGTGAGGCGATCGAAGCAGGAATTGCCGAGCCTGATCCGACGGCCGACATTTCCGGGCGCGACACGGCTGAGAAACTCTGCATTCTCGCGCGTGAAGCTGGCTTTTCGACAGTTACGCCCGCGGATGTGCACATGCGTGGCATCGAGAACATCACCCCGCGCGATCTGGATGCCGCGCGCGAGCAAGGCTGCGTGGTAAGACTGATCGCAGAACTGGAAGCGGCCTCGTCAGGCCAGGTTCGACTGCGCGTCGAACCGATGTTCGTTCCCATCGGGCATCCGCTGGCGAAGGCGGAAGGCGCGGAGAACGTGATCGTGCTCGATCAGGGGCTCGCCGGGCGGCTGACACTGCGCGGCGAAGGAGCCGGTCCGAAACCCACGGCGGCGGCGATTCTTGGCGACCTGCTTCACGTCATCGACGCGCGCACGCTTGCCCGATCGACCGCTGCTGCGCCCGCGATGGCCGTACCACGACGCGCATTTGTCCGCCTGCCGGCGGGGCATGAGGCCGAGGCGCGGCTGCGGACGCACGCTACGCACGTTCACCTTCGGCGGGATGCGATGGAGTGCGTGACGGAAGAGGATGTCGCCGGCACAGTACTTCGGGGAGCGTTCATCGCAGCCATCCTGCGATGACGCGCAGGCGACCACAGCACCGCGGTTCGCTGTCCCCCGATTTGGTTCAACCTTCGGGCGGCAAAGAAAAACCCGTGCGGTGACGCACGGGTTCCGAGTATCGGTTTTTGAACGACCGCGATCAGTTCTTCTCCTCGACCTCGATCACTTCCGCTCCGGCGGCCTTGGCCTTGGCGATGTCGGCTTCGGACATCTCCACTTCCTCGACTTCGACACTGCCGCCCTTCGACGCCGATTGCGCCGCTGCGCCCGCGCCCTTGCGGAGCTTCGCCGCGAAGGCCGTGCGCTTGTCTGCCCGGGCCCGACGCGTCGAAGCGCCGCCGCCGAGTTCTGGGCCTTCTTCCTTGCCGACGAGCTGCAGGATCACCAGGTCCGTGCCATCACCCAGGCGGCGCTTGCCCACCTTGATGATGCGCGTGTATCCGCCATCGCGATCAGCGAACAGCGGCGCGACGTTGCGCATGATGTGCTGCACCAGCCGCGGAGCCTTGCGGACTTCGCCGTAGCGGTTGAACTCGACTTCACCGGCGTCGGGAAGCGTGAAGAAGCGGTTGTCCTTCTTCCAGTCCTTGACGTTGGGGTCGGCAACGAACACATGCACCTTGCGGTCGTTGATCCTGGATTCGATCAGGCGACGGGCGCGAAATGTGCCCTGCTTGGCGATGGTGATGATCTTCTCGACGAAGGGCTGGACAGCCTTCGCCTTCGCAGGCGTGGTAGTGATCTGCCCGTGCTCGAACAGACCGGCCGCGAGATTGCGCAGCATGGCGCGACGGTGGTCTTTATCGACGCAGAGTTGTTTGCCGGAAACGCGGTGACGCATGGCTGAAATCCAGTGCTGAAGGCTGACGTGCTGGGGACGGACTTTCGAGAAAAGTCCCGCTGTGCGCTGTGGCGCTCAGCGGAAGAACGGTTTGAATTGAGCGAACCTTACATGGCGGCGGCGGACGCGGGCGGCGTGTAACCCTCAGGCAGCTTCATGCCCAGCGAAAGGCCGAGCTCTTCGAGCTTGCGCTTGACTTCGCGCAGAGAAGTCTTGCCGAAGGAACGGACCGCCAGCAGTTCCGCCTCATCCTTCTGCACGAGGTCGGCCACGTTACGCACCTTTGCTGAGTTGAGGCAGTTGTTGGCCCGTACGGTGAGCTCCATGTCGTTGACCGACATGTTCAACTTGCGAATGAGGTCGTCGTCGACGCTCGCCGCCGCGCTGGCCTCGACCGAGACGGTGTCGCTGCCAAGCTCAAAATACTGCACGAACGGATTGAGGTGCTTACGCAGGATCTTGGCGGACTCGACAAGGACCATTTCGGGAGTGACAGTGCCGTTGGTCCAGACGTCAAGGATCAACTTGTCGTAGTTGGTCTTCTGGCCGACGCGAGTGTTCTCAACGCGGTAGCGCACGCGCTGCACAGGGCTGAACACGGCGTCGATGGGAATCTCGCCGATGACCTGCTCGTCGCGGCTGGCGTACTGCTCGGCGGCGGGCTCGTAGCCGCGACC
>CAZCGB010000245.1:0-5146 GCA_964498045.1 uncultured Isosphaeraceae bacterium | reverse complement strand
CGCCCGCGGAAGCGTTCGCCGGCGGGCCGAATGACCTCATCAACCTCGTTTCCATCGGGGCCGATCGCCTCGCGCAGCCGGTAGAACCCGGCAGTTTCACCGTCCGCAAGGCCGGTCCATCGATCCGCCAGATCGACGGGGCCCACCGCCTGTGCGCTCCAATCGCGGAACGAGTCGTCCCATGTGTCGAGAACCGCATCGAGCTCCGCCGGCGTGCGCAGGTAGCGCACGAACTGCTGATTGGCTGATGCGGGAGTCGCCTTGTCAATCAGCCGCGCGAGGATGACATCGCCTACGCCTGATCCGCCTTCGTTGCCGCGCAGATCGATGACGAGATTGGGCACGTTTTTCGCGATCAATTCATCGAACGTGCCGTTGATGAAGCCGATCCAGTTCCACTTGGTCTTGTACGCCACCCAGGAATTCATGGGCAGGTAGGCAATGTGTTCATCGAGGTACGAGATTCGCCACAGCGGCTGATCCTCGCTGACCGTCCCGGGCGCGTTCGTGCCGGGCTCTGCACCAGCCATCGCGGCGAGTCGCGCCTCGTGCGTGAGTGATTGCGCAGTGATGGTCGTGATCTCGTCGCCGGGCGCGGCGTTCTCAATTGGACGGATGGTCAGTTGCAGCGTCGTGCCGGCGGACGGAAACATCAGCGGGAAGTACATGTCGAACGGCTCGTACTGCTCTTCGCCCCAGACTTCCAGTTGCCGAATGCGCTTGGCGTCGTTGGAGCCATCGGCCCGGGCGATGCTCATCAGCCCATCCAGGATGCGCCCCACCGCCGTGCCGTTGATTTCGATGACTTCGGTCCCCTTCGCCAGCCGCGCATCGCCCGAGCCGTTGCGCGTGATGATCATGCGGCGATCGATCCATCGAAACGCGAAGGGCACCTTGTCCTGCCGCGCAAAGAGCTCCTGAACCATCGCGCGCTTCTGATTGCTGGGATTGGGAAACGTGTGGCCGCACCGGATCGTCGCGGTGAATTGCGAGAGCGCGAGGAACGCCTCGCCCGGCGTCAGGTCGCGCGAGAATGCCGTTGCGAGCGTGGCGAAGTGCGACTGCATTTCCGCGCGGGTGTTGTACCGATACAGCCCGGGATGGATCGCCTCCAGCGCGCTGCGAAGGACCGCGAGATCGGCTTGCAGATCGGCCGCCGCGATGCGCCTCGGCGCGGCTTCGCGCGCATCCTGCGGCAAGGAGGCCTCGGCCGCATAGACGTGCGTCGCTGCTGCGATCAGCGCTGCCGCGAATCCGATCATCTGTCGCGACTTCGCGGGATGAGGCATGTTTCGATTGCTGGATGGTGCATGCATGCAGTCGATTTCGCCCGATGGCGGGGCGTGGATTCGCGGGCATCGACGCGCTGGCGATCCTGCGACGCCAGTGTTTCGGGTGCGGTCGTTTCAGCTCGCCGATTCAGGTGACTTGCCGCCGGGCTTCGGCGTCCTCCACATCAAGTGTGTGTCGGGCTACAATGCCCGCCCCGCCCACGAATTCCGCGAATCTGGTTCATGCCGATCGCGGATTGAGAGAAGACGTAAAAGAAGAAGGATGCATCTGCCAATGATCAGCGTATTTTCACGCGGCCGTTCCCACTGCATCGCCGCGCTCCTCGCCGGCGCGGTGATTTCGTGCCTGGTCGGTTCGGTCGCGCTCGCCGCGCCGCCTGCCAACGACGACTGCGCCAATCCGCAGACGATTCAGATCGGCCAGACGCCCTTCAACACCCTGCAGGCCACCAGCGCCGGCCCGGGCGTGTGCGTGTCGTTCGGCCTGGACGTCTGGTTCAAGCACCGCGCCAAGTTCACCGGCCTGCTCAGCATCAGCACCTGCGGCAACGCCAACTTCGACACCGTCATCACGGTCTATCGCGGAACCAGCTGCAACGCCAACAACCTCATCAACAACCAGATCGCCTGCAGCAACAACTCCAACGGCTGCAGCGGCGGAACCAGCACGCTGCTGGTCAACGTGACCAAGGATCAGTCGTACCTGATCCGCGTCGGCGGGTATCTCGCCTTCAGTGGCACGGGCGTGCTCACCCTCGCCTGCGGCGACCCCGAAAGCGCCGCGTGCGCCGAAATCGTCAAGACCGGCGCGGCGGGTGATGAGCTTGGATTCTCCATCGGCCAGGGCGGCCTGATGAACGCCGACAACAAGGCCGATCAGCTCGTCGGCTCGCCACTCAACGACGACAACGGCACCGACGCGGGCAAGGCCTTCGCCTACGCAGGGCAGAACCTTGATGAGCTGTACGGCAAGTCGGGCGCGGCGGCGGGCGACAACTTCGGATTCTCGGTCGCCACCGGCGATGTGAACAACGACGGACGCATCGACCTCATCATCGGCGCGCCGCTCAACGACGACGCCGGAACCAACGCCGGAAAAGTGTACGTGTACGACGGCTTCACCGGAGCCGAGATGTGGGCCGCCAGCGGCCAGGCGGCGGGCGACCGGTTCGGCAACGCCGTCGGCTTCGCAGGCGACGTGGACAACGACGGCTGGGGTGATGTCATCACCGGCGCGCCGTTCAACGACGCCGGCGGGACCAGCGCCGGCCGTGCGTACATCCTCGACGGCGAGAACGGCAACCGCCTGCGCACCCACACCGGCCAGAACGCCGGCGACCAGTTCGGCTCGGCCGTCACCGGCGTGGGCGACCTCAACGAGGACGATCACGACGATTACATCATCGGCGAGCCGCGCTGGGACAACGGCAACGCCAACGACACCGGCCGCGCCACCATCTTCAACGGCGACACCGGCGGCGTGATGCTGCGCATCGTGGGCGACAACGCGGGCGACCGCTTCGGTTCGTCGGTCGCAGCCAACACCTTCGTCGCCACGTTCGATTACACCTTCATCGCCATCGGGGCCCCGTTCAACGACTTCGGCAACACCAATGCCGGCCGGGTGCGCGTCTACTCACGCAACTACGACAACCCGGGCGAGTTCGGCTGCACCAAGATCGTCTGTCTGCGCTACACCCTCAATGGCGCGGCGGCGAACGGCCGCCTGGGCTCCAGCGTCGCGCTCGGCGACCTGGTGGGGAACTCCGCTGCGGACATCATCATGGGCGCGCCCTATCAGGCCGCCAACGCCGGCAACAATTCCGGCGCGGCATACGTGTTCGACGGCAACGGCGGCACCCTGGCGCTGCGCTTCTTCGGGGAGACGGCAGGCGACCGTTTCGGCACCTCGGTCGCCTTCGCGGGCGACATCGACGACGACGGCAACAACGACGTGATGATCGGCGGGCCGTTCAACGACGCCGGCGGAACCAACGCCGGACGCGCCTACGGGTTCCTCTTCGGCAACAACGCGCCACGGCTCGCTGCGCCGACCGTTTCCTACGGCGATGGCGGCGTGCCAATCACCGTCGCGCCGACCGACGTCATCGGCGATGCGACGCTGGATGGCAAGGTCGATGTCACCGACGTCATTGCCGTCGTCAGCGCGTGGAGCCCGTGCCCCGTGGCGCAAGGCTCGACCTGCCCGGCGGACGTCAACCGCGATCATCGCGTGGACATCGATGACCTGCTGCTGGTCGTGGCGTCGATGCCCAAGTAATCGACGGCGACGACGGTCCCGGCTTGAACTGCTCAACTCTCCGCTGCGGCAACCCATTGGTCGCCGCAGCGCTTGCGTGCATCGCTGCGTGCCTGTGCGATGGACGACAGGCTCTGGATGCGAAGAGGCGTGAGGTTACCCCGCTGCGCGCTTCGCGTCGGCGCGAAAGTCCATCGCGAGCAGCGATTTGACTTCCTCGTCAGTCGTCTGATCGAAGCGATCGTACGCTCCGCCGACCGACGTGAACGAGTCGGGCGAAATGAGGCAGACCAGTTCGTCCGCTTCGCTGCGCAGCTGATCGAGCACATCCGGCGGCGCGACGGGCGTGGCAAGGATCAGCCGCCGGGGACGCTGGCGGCGCAGCACCTGCAGCGCCGCGTGCACCGTCGCGCCGGTGGCGATGCCGTCATCCACCACGACGACGGTTCGATCTGCGATCTCCGGCGCGGGCCGTGCGCCGCGGTATGCGCGCTCGCGCCGCAACGCCTCGATGTGCTCGCTCTCGATCTCATGCTGCAGGTACGCATCATCCACCGCCAGCGCGGCAATGGTGTCGGCATGCAGAAAGGACTCGGCCTGACCCTGCACGTCGGCGACCGCCCCCAGCGCGAGTTCCGGCTGCCACGGCGCGCCGATCTTGCGCACCACGAAGACATCCAGCGGCGCGCGCAATGCCCGCGCAACTTCCGCGGCCGTCACCACCCCGCCGCGCGGCAGGCCCAGGACAAGCGGCGGCACACGGTCGCGCTCGCTCGAATCCAGCAGCGCCGCGACGCGCCTCCCCAGCAGTTCGCCGGCGTGGGCCCGGTCGCGGAATGGGGCGAATCCGTGCATGTGCCAATCCTATGATTGACGCTGCCGCGACGCGGCAGGGTGAAATCCGGTGTTTGCCGACGTCTGCCCCGCGTGGCAGCGGCAATCGCGATGCTCACGCCCGCAATGCCATCGCCCGCTCGATCTCCGCGACCGTCTTGGGGATGGCGCGCGTGAGCACCTCGCAACCAGATTTCGTCACCAGCACATTGTCCTCGATGCGCACGCCGATCTTCTCCGACGGGATGTAAACCCCCGGCTCGATGGTCATGACCGCGCCGACCTTGAGCGGCTGGTCGCCCAGCGGGGTGGCGTCGTGGGTGTCGAGCCGATGTCGATGACCTGCTGCTGGTCGGGGGTGTCGCAGACCACTTCATGCTGAACTGCCGAGACCCGATTTGTTCCAGTTCTCCACCGCGACGCTGATCGACCGTCGCTTTTTTCTCGTTTTCTCCAAAGTCGGGGAAATGCTTGTCAGCACATGAGTTGCGGCTCTCTTCTCTTCTCTTCGCGGTGGGAAAGTCGACGATTGCTGGTTGACACGCCGTGGTTTACGCGGCAGGCTGAAATGCGGATCGAGCGGGGGTCGCCCGGTCCGCTTCACCACGTCGGGAATTCGGCATGAAACGAATCGGCGGCCAGCGAAGCGACACGACATGTGTCGGCTCATCTCTGCGCTGGATGGTCGGCCTGCTGGCGCTCCTCGCCGCGTCATTGGTTCCGCTGCCGGCTGCCGGCCAGACTTCCCCCGTGGCTCGTC
>CAZCGB010000244.1:0-5164 GCA_964498045.1 uncultured Isosphaeraceae bacterium | reverse complement strand
GTCCAGCCCGACCCCGTCAGCGGCATGCACTGCTGGCATCAGCGCGTGACGGTGAGCAAGGCCGGTACGGAGGACTCCTACGGCGACATCGTCGTCGACACCAACAAGTCGATGGCGGTCTATCGCGAGTGGGTGAAACTCACGCGGCCGGGACCGGGGCCGGGCAATCTGCGTCGGCCGCTGTGGCTTGATCGTGCCGTCAAGCCCGCGCCCGAGGCATACGTCGCGAAGTGAACGGGACGCTGGTGGCCGGCAAAGGTCATTTCGCCAGGTCGAAAGCGAATTCGCGGACGAGAATGAAGATCGCCATTGCGGTGAGGAACAGACTGAACCATCGAGTCAGCACGAGATGCGTGACGCGCGAGCCGAGCTGGTGACCAACCCAGCGCCCCATCACTCCCACGCCCACGAACAGGCCGATCGTTTGCCAGTCCACCGTCAGCGGCGGATCGAGATCCGGAAGGTCGTTGTAATGTTTGATGAAGCTGACGATCGAACTCAGCGCTGTGATCGTCAGCGCTGTGCCGACGGACAATCGCAGGGGCAAGCCTCCGAGGAGCACCAAGGCAGGCACGACCAGGAACCCGCCTCCGATGCCGACGAATCCGATGAGCAGACCAACCGCGAACCCGTCGAGCATGATCTTCCACGCGGCGCGCGGCCGTGGAGGGTGCGGCTGGGCGTGCTCAACGTCCGGACCCTTCACCATCATGAACGCCGCCAGCAGCATGACGCAGGCCAGCACGCCCAGCAGCACATGGCCGGAAACCGGATGCGAAAGCGCCGAACCGATATACGCCGCAACCATGCTCGGCGGCGCGAAGAACAGCACGCTCTGCCAGTGCACACGTTGACGAAGCGCGTTGTGGATCGCGCCGCTGGTGGCGATGCCGCACACGATGGCGGCCGACTCCGCGATCGCCTGCTTGTCAGCGTGATGCAGCAGGTACACCAGAACCGGCACCGTGAGGATCGCGCCGCCTGACCCGAGCAGGCCGAGACACAATCCAATGAACAGCGCGCCGAGGATGGCCACAATCATGCGGCCAGAGGATAGGGGATTTTGGATCGGGGATTGTGGATTTTGGATTGGGGATTCGCGCGCGACTGGCGACTCCCGCCGCTTGCGGCTTCGCCTGCGCAGTCCACGCGGCTAAGCCGCAAGCGGCAAGGGTTGCCAATCAATCCACAGCCCGTAATCCAGAATCCAAAATCTGATCACGCCACGCCGGCCATGTCGCGCACGACTTCGCCGCCGGCTTTCTCATAGGCCATGAAGCCGCCCGCGACATTGGTGGGTGTAAAGCCGTTGCGCTCCAGAAGACTTGTGGCGTATGCCGAGCGCACGCCTCCCTGACAATGCACCAGCAGGGGCCGGCCGCCGGGAACTTCACCCAGATGACTGAGCAGGCGCGTGTGGGCGAGATTCAGCGATCCCGGCACGTGACCGGTTTCGTATTCAGCAGCCCGACGAACATCCAGCACGAATGCGTTGGGGTCCTGCATTTCCTTGATGAACGTCGCCGCGTCGATCTCCCGCGTCTGAACCAGCTTCGCGCCGCTCGCGTCCAATGCCGCCGCTGTCGCATAGCTGGTCACGTGATCAAGACCGATGCGCACGAGCATGCGCACGCAGTCGTCCACTTGACCGGTCTCGCACACCAGCACGATTTGCTCGCTTTCCCTGACGAATGAGCCTGCAACTGTGGGGAATTGGTTGTTGAACGGGCAGTGCAGCGAGCCGGGCAGATGACCGCCCTTGAACTTCGACCACGGCCGCGTATCGAGCACTGCGATCTTCTTGCCATCCAACTTCACGATTTCGGCGACCTGCAATTCCCTGGGTTTTGGCAGTGTTCCAAGCACTGGTGCACCGTCGCGGTTCAGCCGTTTCATGGTGGCGAAGTACATCGGAGGCTCGGGCTGACCTTCGAGAATGCTGTTGACAAAAGTCGATTCGTCCGTCGCGGCACGCAACGACGGGTTGAAGCGCTTTTCGTAGCCAACGGTGGATTGCGGCACCGCGCCCAGCGCCTTGCCGCAGGCGCTGCCCGCGCCATGGGCTGGCCAGACCTGCAGGTAGTCGGGCAGTTTCATGAACTGCTGCGTGCTTTTGTACAGGGTGCGAGCCGAAGATTCCTTCATGCCCGCGATGCCTGCGGCGGTCTCCAGCAGGTCAGGCCGACCGAGATCGCCCACGAAGACGAAGTCGCCGGTGACGACGCCCATGGGTTCATTGGCTCCGCCGCCGGTGTCGGTGACCATGAAGCAGATGTGCTCGGGCGTGTGGCCGGGGGTGTGCTGCACGGTGAGGACGATGTTGCCGATCTTGAACGTGTCGCCGTGCTTCAGCAGTTGGTGGTTGTAGCTGCCGCCGCCGATTTTCTTGGTCAGCCAGCCGTATTTCCAGTCGGCGTCTCCCTCATCGCTGACGTACACCTTGGCGCCGGTCTTTTCGGCGAGTTCGCGCGAGCCCGAAAGGAAATCTGCGTGAATGTGCGTCTCGGCGGTGGCGACGATGCGCAGCTTCTCTTGCTGCGCAAGGGCGATGTAGCGATCCACGTCGCGTTCAGGATCGATGATGATGGCCTCGCCGGTGCGCTGGCAGCCGATGAGGTACGCGGCCTGGGCGAGCGCATTGTCGTAGATCATGCGGAAGAACATGGAACGCTCCTGTGAGTTGGGCTGCACCGCAGCGAATGCGGAGACGCGGATTGTAGGGGCGATCGCTCCCAGAGCAGGCCGAAACTCGCCCCGTTCAATGCGACCCCGACTGGTTTGGCGAAGACCGACCGGTTTGACGTGAGGGTTGATGATGCTCACCCTACACCTGCGTGCCGCATATCGATCCGCAAGAACCAGGTTGGAGATCGCAGTACATCCTGCAGCTCATCCAGGTGTTCTTCGTCGGCTTGACTCTGGGAATGACGCGCACGGTGGTGCCGGCCGTGGCCGAGAGCGACTTTGGCGTGCACAAGGGCGACCTCGCATTGATTGCGACATTCGTCATCGCTTTCGGCGTGGTCAAAGGCGTCATGAACTTCGTGGCCGGCGCACTGTCGGAAACGCTCGGCCGCAAGCGCGTGCTGGTGCTTGGCTGGCTCATCGCCATGCCGATTCCGTGGATGGTCTTCTCTGCGCCAAGCGCGGGGGGTTGGACGTGGATCGTCGCAGCGACAGTTCTGCTCGGCGTCAACCAGGGTCTGACATGGTCAATGACGCTCACGAGCAAACTGGATCTGACGCGTCCTGAGCGTCGAGGCCTCACCAACGGGCTGAATGAATTCGCCGGCTACAGCGCGGTGGCCATCGCGGGAATCGTCACTGCGTATCTCTCCAATCATCTTGGCGCGCGGCGCGGGCTTCTTGTCTTTGGTTGCGCGACGATTCCCCCCGCCCTGATGATGGCACTGCTTCTGGTGCGCGAAACGCACATGTTTCCCAACATCCAATCGCCTTCAGGAGTTCCGACGACGCGCAGCGTATTCGCGCTCAGTCTCCGCAATCGAACGTTTTTTGCGTTGTGTCAGGCCGGACTCATCGAAAAGTTCATCGATGCGCTGATGTGGATTGTTCTGCCGGTCTACCTCGTGCAATGCGGAGTTGATCTCCGGGATATCGGCTGGGCACCTGGCTTGTACGCGATGACCTGGGGTTGTTCGCAGCTCGTCACCGGGCCGCTCTCGGATCGCATCGGATGCAAGCCTCTGATCGTCTGCGGAATGCTGCTTTGCACAATGGGCGTCGCGCTGCTGCCGATCGTGCGGGAGATCATGTGGTGGAATGCGTGTGCCAGCATGACCGGGTTGGGCATGGGCATGCTGTATCCGACGCTTGGCGCGGCGGTCAGTGACTTCGCCGCCAACGAATGGCGTGCCACGGCACTCGGCGTGTATCGCTTCTGGCGCGACCTTGGTTATGCCATCGGCGCGGCGATGCTCTCGATATTCGCACTCATGGGCTGCACATATCCGGTGATGTTCCTCGCCATCGCTCTGTGCGTTGGAGTCTCGGCATTGGTCACACTGGTGATGACAGACGAAGCGGAGCGCAGCCGGAAGCCAAAGGTAGGGTGACAATCGTGCGTAACTCCTTGTGTGATAATGATCTGCGCAAATGCTGCGAATGCGGAATCCGCGTCCGGTGGAATGCTGATTCGTATCGCGTGTCCAACAAACACGATGTCACCCAGCCGCCTGTCGGTTGGGAACGTCATACCCTTCTGAGGTTGCCAATCGTGCCATTGGCGGTGTTGGTGGCACTGGCGAATCAGAGGTTGAACTTGAGATCAGAGGAAACTGCCCCATGATGAAACACACCTTGCATGTCATCACGCTCGCCACGGCGATGGTCGCCACGTCGACGTCGTTCGCACAAGACGTTCCCCCGAACATCTACACTCCAGCGCCCAAGAACAACCCGCCCGAGAAGACGACCAATGACGGCAAGAGCAAGGAAGAGCGTCAGAAGGAGCGGCAGGAAGAACGCCGCAACGCCGACCAGCGGGCAGGCGCTGATATGCCCGCGTCGTTCTACAAAGCCAGCCAGCTCATGGGTCTTGCGGTGGAGGCCAAGGGCGGTGACAAGATCGGCGACATCCGCAACATCGCCATCAACGCCGACAACGGCCGCATCCGCTACGCAATCGTTGATGGCGGCAAAGGCACGCTGTATCCCATTCCATTCGGTGCGATGAAGTTCGCCAACAATCGCCAGCGCGCCACGGTGGACACGACGACTGACCGAATGAAGGACGCTCCGACGTTCAAGACCGACGGCTGGGGAACCATCGGCGACAGCAAATGGGGCAAGACGGTGTACGAGTTCTACGGCCTCAGCCGCAACGCCGACGACGACAAGGACAGCCCGGATTTCGTGTCTGGCAGCGCGGTCATTGGAGCCAAGGTTGAAACCCGCAAGGGCGATGGTTTGGGATCCGTCAAGGATGTGATGGTGGACACCGACAAGTCCAGCGTCGCATACGCTGTGCTGGATTTCGGCCGCGACAACAAACTCTTCGCCGTGCCCTGGCAATCGATGACGGTGAAGGATTCAGGAAAGAAGATCGTGATGCGCGGCGTCGATCGCGACGACCTGAAGGACGCTCCGGGCTTCCCCAACAGCCGCTGGCCGAACTACAAGGACCTCGGCTGGGGCAAGGATG
>CAZCGB010000243.1:0-5173 GCA_964498045.1 uncultured Isosphaeraceae bacterium | reverse complement strand
CTGCCGTTCTGCTCCAGCCCAGTGATGATGCGATGGCTGCGATCGACATTGACCAGGTCGGCGCCCCAGATCGGATCGAGCGGCGTCGAAGTCACGCCACGATTCGCTCCGCTGGTCGCGGGGTTGTTGCTCCACGCATGCAGGCCGTCGGCGCCGTGATTCGCGCCGGCCAGCAGCACAGCCTTGAGGGTCTCGCTCTTGCGCGCGTTGAGATTGCCCGAGAGCCCGGCTCCTGTCTGCGCGGTCTGATACATCAGCGCAGCCGCCGCTGAAACGATAGGCGTGGCGAAGCTCGTCAGCGTGTTCGGCGCGACGATCTCCGGCTTCGAGCGGCCGGGGCCGTCCAATCCCGCCGGGACGACGCTGGACGTATGGCCGCCGCCGACCAGTCCCACCGCCAGGCCATCGTACATGTATGCCATCAGCGGCTGGTTGGCGCTCGGGGCGTTGTTCACGCCGCTGACGAACAGGATGTCGTATTGATCAGCGGCGTAGTCGGCGCGGCGAAGCAGTTGGATGTCGTTGGCGGCGCCTGCGCTGCCGACCCAGCTGTTGTTGAAAATGCGCAGGATTCCGGGCGGCGCGGAGGGCGCGCCGCCGTTGAACAGCAGGTATCCGCCCTGCAGCCAGTTGTTCACCTCATACATATAGATGTTGGGGATGCCCGGCGCGATGGCGTTTGAGCCGTACAGATGCGCGCCGACGAACGTGGCATGGCTGGAAACGTTGATCGCACCCGACATGGCTGTGAAGGTCTTGCCTGCAAACTGCGAATCAGCGGTGTTGGGATACGCGGAATACGGCGGGCCGTTGACGCCATCCACGTCCGCTTCCACCTGCCCGATTCCCACGCCCGCGCCTGTGGGCTGGTTGCCCGCACCGACGCGCTGAATCAACGCGGTCAGGCCGACTTGATCGGCGATGGTCTGCGCAGAGGCGGACGAAGCGAATACCGACGCTGCGGCGAGAGCCACCGCGCGGACGACAGCAAACGGACCGGCCCCGGGCACGCGGGCCCGCGGGCAAGCGATGATCTTTCTCAGCATCTGTGTCAAAACTCGGCTTCTGCCCCTGCTCGGCGACCGTGGGCGAACGGAGAAGTCTAACACGTCATTGCCGCGAGGCAATATTTTGTGAAGATGGCGGAAGTCCTTGGATTGTGCGGGATTCGGCCGCCGGCGTGGCGGATTTCGAGTGCCTGTTTACACTGCCGGAATGCCCGCCTCACCCAACATGCGCAGCCTGCCGCAGGCGCTTCTGATGGCGTGCCTGCTTGGATTGTTGGGTGTGTTCCTGCTGTATCCGATCTGGCTCACCGTCCGGGGCGGTTTTGCTTCCAGGACCGGCGGGTTCACCATGTATCACGTGCAGCAGGTCTTTGCGGACCCCGCCCTGCGCATCGGTCTGGTCAATGCGTTTACCATCGCCTTGTGCGTGACCATCACCACCACGCTCATCGCCCTGCCTCTGGCGGTGCTGACGACGAAGTTCGACTTCCCGTTCAAGAAGGCGCTGGGGGCGCTGATCCTGGTGCCGATGATCCTGCCGCCGTTCGTCGGCGCGATCGGCCTGCACTTCCTGCTGGGGCGCAGCGGCGCGATCAACGCGCTGCTGCAATCGATGGGATTGGTCGGTGCGCAGGGCATCGACTTCATCGGCAAGGGCGGCTTCTGGGCCATCGTGCTCATCGAGTCGCTGGCGCTGTACCCCATCATGTACCTCAACGCCACCGCCGCCCTGGCGAATCTTGATCCGGCGTTGGAGGAAGCGGCGGAGAATCTCGGCGCGGGCGGCTGGCGGCGATTCCGTCAGATCGTGCTGCCGCTGATCCGTCCGGGGCTGTTCGCCGGCGCAACCATCGTGTTCATCTGGTCGTTCACCGAGCTCGGCACGCCGCTGATGTTCGACTATCAGAACGTCACTCCCGTGCAGATCTTCAACGGCTTGAAGGAGATGGAGACGTCGAAGACGCCTTACGCGCTCACGGCGGTGATGCTCTTGAGCGCGATCCTGTTTTACGTGATGGGCAAATGGCTGCTGGGCGGCCGGACGTACGCGATGTACGCCAAGGCGTCGATTCAAGCATCCTCAACGCCTCTGAAAGGTCTGCGCGGCGCATTCGCCGCAGGACTTTTCG
Organism: uncultured Isosphaeraceae bacterium; assembly: GCA_964498045.1. GTDB lineage: Bacteria > Planctomycetota > Phycisphaerae > Phycisphaerales > SM1A02 > DATKJG01. The sequence goes on along the minus strand of CAZCGB010000243.1, from coordinate 3,036 downwards.
CGCTGGTGATCGGCGTGGCTGTGCTTCCGCACCTGAGCGTGATTCTCGTGAGCTTGTCGGCCGACGGAACGTGGTATCGCAGCGTGCTGCCCAGGGCCTTCACGCTGCATCACTACACCGATGCGCTGTCGCATCCGCTCGCCGTGGGCGCGATCCGAAACAGCCTGTTCTACGCATCATGCGCGGTGGCGATCGACCTGGGGCTGGGCCTGCTCATCGGCTACCTGATCGTTCGCACGAAGCTGTGGGGCAGAACGCTGCTGGACTCGCTCGCGATGCTTCCTCTGGCGGTGCCGGGATTGGTGATGGCGTTCGGCTACGTGGCCATGACGCTGCGCTGGCCGTTCGGCAAGGGCGATCCGCTGGCGTCGATCAACGTCATCGGAGCGGAGCCCAATCCAATTCCGCTGCTGATCATCGCGTACGCGGTGCGCCGCCTGCCGTACGTCGTGCGATCGACGGTCGCGGGTTTGCAGCAGACTTCGCCGGAGATGGAAGAGGCGGCGATGAACCTGGGCGCGGGCAAACTGCGGGCGGTGCGGACCGTCGTGATTCCGCTCATCGCCGCCAACCTCATCGCCGGCGGCCTGCTGGCGTTCAGTTTCGCGATGCTGGAAGTCAGCGATTCGCTGATCCTGGCGCAGCGCGAGCAGCACTTCCCCATCACCAAGGCGATTTACGTTTTGTTCGAGCGTCTGGGCGACGGCCTGTACATCGCCAGCGCGATGGGCGTGTGGGGCATGGCCCTGCTGGCGGTGACGCTTATCGGCGCGAGCGTGGTGATGGGCAGGAAGATGGGCGCGATCTTCAGGGTGTGAGGCGCGAGCGATGAACCACAGAGACGCAGAGGCGCAGAGAGAGAAGTTGGAACCGCGCGACTGGCGGCGCGACGACTACGTCATCTCCACCGACCGCGCGCGACTCGATCTCGACGTCATCCACGGCTTCCTTTCGACCTCATACTGGTCCACCGGCATCCCGCGCAATGTCGTCGCGCGCGGCATTGCCAACTCCGCGTGTTTCGGGATTTATCACGAAGGTGATGGACAAGTCGGCTTCGCGCGCGTGATCACCGACTACGCCTCGTTCGGCTACCTCGCCGACGTCTTCGTCCTGGAGCCCCATCGCGGGCGTGGCCTCTCCAAATGGCTCATGCAGTGCATCCTTGCGCACCCGGACCTGCAGGGTTTCCGCCGCTGGTTGCTCGCCACGCGCGACGCAAACATGCTCTACGAGAAGTTCGGCTTCACGCCTCTGCACGACCCGGCTCGCTTCATGCAGTTGTGGGATCCGAAGGTGTATCAAAAGGGCTAGCCGCTTGAATGGCGGGGTTGGCTGCTGCGCTCGCGCAGTTCAGAGTCGAATCGTTCGATCATCGCGCGCTTCACCACGTCCATGGCCGGGCATTCCGCGCCGAGAATGCGCCGCATGCTGGTGACGCTGCGGCCGGCGAGTCCGCAGGGCACGATGAGGTTGAAGTGATCGAGGTTCGTCGTGACGTTGAGCGCCAGGCCGTGCATCGAGACCCAGCGCGAGACGCGCACGCCCATGGCGCAGATCTTCGCGGAAGGCGCCGACGGACCGCTGGCGCCCACGGATGGCAATCCGTGGGCGTCGACGAGACGAGGCGCAACCCAAACTCCCGTCGCCTTCGCATCGCGTCCCCCCAAGATGCCGAAGTGCGCCAGAACCTCAATGACGATCTGTTCGAGCATGCGCATGTACGAATCGATGCGCAGGCCGAGGCGGTTGAGATCGAGAATGGGATAGACGACCAATTGGCCCGGGCCGTGATAGGTGATGTCGCCGCCGCGGTCAGTTTCGGCGACCTCGACGCCGGCATGCGCGAGCATGGCGTCGGTGGCGAGCAGATGCTGTCGTGCGCCAGGCCGCCGCGAGATCGTGATGACCGGCGGATCATGCTCGACCAGCAGCAGGTGCGCCATGCCGGTGGTCGCAGATTCCCCCGATGCGCCGCGTGATTCAATCACTTCCGCCTGCAACGACTTCTGCAAGGCGAACGACTCCGCGTAACTCATGCGGCCAAGATCGCGCACGCGCAGCTCCAGCGCAGGCGCGGTCGGATTGGGATTCATCATGGTCATGCGGCCAGCCGTGGCGGGACCCACGGGGTAGACTCTAGCCCTTCCATGCCGCAGATTCATTCCAGCGCGATCATCACCGGCGACGTGCGGCTTGCGCACGACGTCGTCGTCGGACCCAACTGCGTCCTTGATGCGACGCTGGGCGCGATCAGCGTCGGCTCCGGCTGCACGCTGATCGCCGGGGCGTACCTCAACGGGCCTCTCACGCTGGGCGAGCGCAACGTGCTGTATCCCGGCGCAGCCCTTGGTTTCGCGCCGCAGGATCTGAAATGGGATCCCGGCGTCGCCGGCGCGGGGCTGGTCGTCGGCTCGGGCAACACCTTTCGGGAAGGCGTGAGCATTCACCGCGCGACGTCGCACGAGAAGCCCACCATCATCGGCAACGACAATTACTGGATGGCCGACAGCCACGCCGGGCATGATTGCACGGTCGGCAGCAACAACATCCTGGCCAACGGCACGATGCTGGGCGGGCACGTGACGATGGGCGACCGCGTGATCACCGGCGGCGGCGCGGGCGTGCATCAGTTCTGCCGCGTCGGCCGCAACTGCATGCTTTCGGGAAACGTCGGCATGACGCTGGACCTGCCGCCGTTCTTCATGCTCACCGGCATCAACGTGGCGGGCAGCATTAATCTCATCGGCATGCGCCGCAGCGGGATGAGCCGCGAGGACATCGACACGGTGAAATGGGTGTACAAGACGCTGGTGCGCAGCCGCATGCCGCCTAAACGCGCTCTGAACGTGCTGCGAGCGCGCGGCGACGAGCCGCTGGTGCGCGAGTACATCGAGTTCATCGAAAGCAGCAAGCGCGGCATCTGCCTGGCGCGCGGCCGGGTGCTGCACGACGCCGTCGAATGAGTTTCTCCATCGCGCCGTTTCCATGTACGATGCGGGCATGACCTGGGATCGCCGGCACCTGCTGCAACTC
>CAZCGB010000242.1:0-5175 GCA_964498045.1 uncultured Isosphaeraceae bacterium | reverse complement strand
GAAGAACCGCTGATCGACCTGAGCGCTGGCGCGGTTGAGCAGCTCCAGCGCGGTGACGTTTTGACCCTGCTGATCGGGCGAGGCAGGAGCCAGCAGATCATCAGTGAGAAAGCGGTTGATCTCGCGCTGCGATTCGGTCTGGTTCACCGCCTCAAGCCGCTGGCGGTTGGCTTCGAACAGACCCCAGGTGAGTCCCGCGATGCCGGCGATGACTGCCAGCGAGACAATGGCCGCTGACGCCACCAGCGCGCGGTTGCGCTGGGCGAATCGTGCTGCGCGATAGCGCAGCGTCGGCAGACGCGCGATGATCGGCTCGCGCTTGAGCAGCCTTCGCAGGTCGTCGGCGAACGCCGCGGCTGTGGGATACCGGCGATCGGGCTCCTTCTCCAAAGCGCGGGCGAGGATGCAATCCAGATCGTGCAGCAGCCAGCGCGGCGCCGGATCGCCGCTGAACATCGCGTTGTTCTCGGCCCGCACGCGGCTGACGGGCGCGGGCATCGTCTCGCGGATGCGCCGCAGCGAATCCATCAGGTCGTCGCTGGTCTCGATGGGCGGCCGGCCGCAGGCGAGTTCGTACAGCACCGCGCCCAGCGCGTACACGTCGGCTCGCGTGTCGATGGCGGCTCCCGTGCGGCCGGTCTGTTCGGGAGACATGTACGCGGGCGTGCCCAGCGGCATGCCCGCGGTGGGCTGGGCGCGGTCGCCGCCTCCCCATCCTTCATTCACGGGCTTGGCGATGCCGAAGTCGAGCACGTGCGGGACCGCATGCGCGTCGCCCTCGGTGACGAGGATGTTGCCGGGCTTGAGGTCGCGATGGATCACGCCGCGCTGATGCGCGTGCTGCACGGCGTCGGCGACGGCGAGCATCAGGTCGATGCGCCCACGCATGGGCACGCTCTTCCGCCGGCAGTGCTCGGTGATGCTCACGCCCTGCACGTAGTCCATGACCAGATACGGCAGGCCGTCGCCCGTGCGGCCGGCGTCGAGGATGCGCGCGATGTTGGGGTGGTCGGTGCGCTCCAGCGCGCGGCGTTCGACCTCGAAACGGGCCGCGAATTCCGGGCTGATCGCCGCATGCGGCACGATCTTGATCGCCACGCGCCGCCGCACCGGCTCATCCTGCTCGGCGAGAAGGACGAATCCGCTGCCGCCACGGCCGATGCGCTCAATGATTCGATACGGGCCGATCGATTTCGGCGCGTCGGGCATCTTCGCCGGCGAAGTGCGCCCCACGCGGGACCAGTCGTTGGCGGGGGTGAGTTCATCCACCGTCGGAGCGAATGTGGCCGGTTCATCGCCGCCGTCGTGTTGCAGCAGCGACAGCACTTCGCCGCGCAGCGCTTGATCATCGCCCACGGCGTCGGCGATCGCGCTGCTCCGCTGATGGGCCGGCAGCGTCCGCACGTGCAGGAACACAGCCGAGGCGCGCTGGTGCAGGTCGGCCGTGCTCATGCCGAAGGCCCCTGCAGATCATCGGCGAGTTCGCGCCGCAACCAGGCTCGGGCGACCGTCCAGTCGCCTTCGGCGCTGCGCTTGGAGACGCCCAGCACGGTGGCGACCTGCTCCATGGTCATGCCGCTGAAGATGCGGAGCGTGACGACTTCGGCCTGCCGGGGGCTGAGTTCGCGCAGCCGCTCCAGCGCGCCGTTGACACGATCGAAATCAATCTGCGTCGCGTCGTCGGCGAGCATGTCGCGATCGAGATCCAGCCGCAGCGCCGCCGCTTCCGGCCCGCCTCGCTTCTGCGCATCGCGACCCCGCGCATGATCGATCAACACCTGCTTGAGTACGCGGCCGGCGATGGCCAGGCGATCCTCGCGCGGCAAATCCGGCATTCCTCCGGCCATCATCCGCAGACAGGCCTCGTTCACCACCGCCGTCGGCTGCAGCGTGTGCTGCGAGCGTTCGGCGGCGAAGACGCGATGCGCGATCTCGCGCAGCTCGGCGTAGAAGTGCTCGGTCAACGCGTCGTCACGCTTGTGCTTCAAGTCGGCGGTTGGCTTGGGAGGCGGCATGGGAGGCGCGGACATGGTCAACGACGGCGGCATGCCAGCGCCGGACACGCACCAGGGAATCCCATTCCAAGCTGTGCTGTGCCGCCGATTGAGCGTCCCCAGTGTACCCGGCGCAGAGGGCCCAATGCCAGAGGTCAAGGCGGCGATCTTCCCGGCGATTGCGGACTGGCCGGGTTTTTCTCGCATCACTTGGCGCGTGCATGCGCGCTTCGGCTCCCCTGTCAAACCGTCCGCATCCAGTCGCACTTCGACCGCCGAGGATCAAGTCATGCGCTCCACCGTGTTCACCCGACTGCTCGTTCTCGCCGCCCTTGTCTTCATGACCATTACGCTCGCCGGCTGCGGCAAGCCCGAGCCGTCGGGAATCTACGAGGCCAAGGCGCCTGCCGGCGAAGAGGGCACGCTGACCCTGGAGTTCCAGAAGGACCACAAGGTCAAACTGACCATGACCGCACCGATGGGCAAGATGGACTTCAACTGCGAACACAAAATGGACGGCGACAACGTCGTCATCAGCGCACCGGCAGGCATGCCGGGCGGCAATGACATCACGCTCAAACCCACGGGCAGCGGCTACGAAGCCACCGAAGGCGGCCAGACGATGACGTTCGTCAAGAAGTGACGATTCGCCGCTCGCTCTCACCCTCCAATCCTCTGCACACGCGCGCCCACGTCTCCGATGACGTGGGCATTTTCATGCGCACATGCGGAAACTTTCCCGCGTCACCCAACTCATCACATTTGTTGCGGATGCGATCGGCTCGCTGCGCATCACCTGGTGTTCCGCCGCCTCGCATGCCGATGCGACGACGGCTGACCATGCCCGTCAACGGTGGAGTCGTCCTCATGCCCTTCCATCTTCCGCACCACACACGCGCAATCCGCCGAGCCGCGGCGCTCGGAATGCTCCTTGTGGCCTGCCTCGCGCCTGTGGGCTGCGGCAAGATGTCGGGCACGTACGAAGCCTCCAACGATCAGGGCAAGATCGAGTTCAAGGGCGATCGCGCCTACGTCAGCATCAGCCCCGCGCCCACCATGGTCGGCGAGTATGAAATCGACGGCGACAAGGTCATCGTCAAGGTCAATGAGCAATCCATGGTGCTCACTCGTCACGGCGACACGCTCGAAGGCGGGCCGTTCGGCATGACGTTCGTCAAGAAGTGAAGTCCTTCGCATCCCCCCTCTGCTCGCAGTCGTCCACCGTCACCCACCTCGAATCGGAGCCTTTCATGTTCGCCACCCGCATCAACCAGTTCCTCACCCGCACACCTCGCGTACTTGCCCTCATGCTGGCGCTCCTGGCAAGCGTCGCCATCGTCGGCTGCACCGGCGGCAGCGACAAGGGCGAAGGCGGAGGCGGCGCGTCGGGCAAGTCGCCGACAAGCCTTTCCGGAAGCTACGAGTTCAAGCACCCGGAAGGCACGATGACCATCGAGTTCGTCGACGGCAGCAACTTCAAGATGAGCATGCTCGACGCGGGCGGCGGGTCGCCCGACACTTCCGAAGGCACTTACACCATCAACGCGGACCTGGTCTCACTCCTGGTGCCAGGCGGCATTCCCATGCAGCTCAACATCAAAGGCAACAAGCTCGAAGGCTCGGTGATGGGTCAGAACATGATCTTCATCAAGAAGTGATCGGCCGTGAAATGCAACGAAAGGACCGCCAATCATGAACGCCCTGCGCACGACAATCAACAATCGCATCCGACGTGCCGCGACAACGCTCGCTGCATTCGCCCTCGCGATCCAGTTCGCCGGCTGCGGCGGAGGTGGCAGCGGCGGAGATGGAGGTTCGAGCGAATCGGGCGCAGGCAGTGCCGGCGGCGGGATCCCAAGCAACCCCGAAGCCGAAGCGGCCTTCTGGGCCAAGGCCGAGCAGCACTGGCTCAAGACAGACAAGGGCTGGGTGAGCGAGTTCGTCGAGCAGTTGCCGCTCAACCCGCCCAAGCGTGTGCTCAAGCAGTACCGCGACCTCAAGTTCGGCTTCGTCACGCGCAAGCTCACCGAATCGGATCGATTGAACAACATCGAATGGATCGGCTGGACCGACTTCAACCGCACGCCGATGCGCTGGTGGAACGAGGAAGCGGGCGTCGAATACCCCAAAGGCTGGTCGAGCTGGCGCGATGAAGCCCCGACCAATCGCGTCACCGTGGTCAAGCAGAACGGCAAGTGGATCGTCGAGGACAACGAACTTCTGGGCTTCTTCGAAGGCGTCAAGCCCAGCCCCGGCAGCATTCCTGAAGGCTGATCGTCCACCCACTGCCCAAGAGGAAGCATCACATGCGTCGAATGACTCGAACCATCGCATCACTGGCCATCATCGCCTGCATGACGTGCGCGATGGTCGGCTGCGACAAGACCCTGGCGGGCAAGTACGAGGAAGTGGATGGCGCGGGCGCATTGGAGTTCCGCGGCGACCAGGTGTACGTCACCCTTGCGGTCGTGGGCACCACCTTTGCCGCCGGCTATGAAATGAACGGCAACCAAATCATCGTGAGCGGCGCAGGCCCGGCACAGGTGTACGCGCTGAACGCCGACGGCAGCATCGAAGCCGGCGCGGGATTGCGCTTCGTGAAACGGTGACACCCGCTGGCGATCGGCATGGGGGAAACACAACGGCCCGCGAAGAATTCTTCGCGGGCCGTTTGATTGATTCGGTGCAGAGGCGCTTCGCAGAGCGTCATCCATGCGAGCCGGGCTGCGAGGCCGGCGGCTTGGAGGGCGACGTCACGCCGGGCTTGGGGTTGTCGAGCGCCGTCGCCGCTTCCCTGGTGGTGCGCTTGACGCTGTTGATGGTGATGGTCTCAACCGGCACATCGCTGTGCGGCGGGCGCGAGCCGGTCTGCACCATGCGGATGTCATCGACGACCTTCATCCCGCCGACGACCTTACCGAACACCGCGTACGCCGCGCCGCCGCGTGGCTGATCGAGCATCGGGTTGTCCACGACGTTGATGAAGAACTGGCAGGTGGCCGAGTCGGGATCGGCGCGGCGTGCCATGGCGATGGTTCCGCGGTTGTTCTTCAGGCCGTTCTGCCATTCGTTCTTGATCGGGGCTTCGGTCTTCTTCTCCTGCATGTCGGGCGTCATGCCGCCGCCCTGAATCATGAAGCCGGGAATGACGCGATGGAAGATCGTGCCTTCATAGAAGCCG
>CAZCGB010000241.1:0-5176 GCA_964498045.1 uncultured Isosphaeraceae bacterium | reverse complement strand
AAGCCCCGTGTGCGACATGTCGCTGGCGTCGCGCATGAGCATGAACTGGTTCGTGAACAGCGGAATGGTCTCGGTGCGGCCTTCGACGGTCTGCGTCAGGAAGGGCTGGATGCGCTCGACCGGAAGCTGCCGCTCGTTGTACAGCTCATCGATGATCTCGCTGGGCACGGTGACTTCGGCGTAGCCCGAATACAGCCAGTCGGCGTCAACGCGATCAGCTTCGAAGTCCTCGACTTCCACGCCCAGTGCATCGCCCTTCACGCGCGCGTTGATGTCCTTGGTGATGAAGATGGTCTTCTTGCCCTCGTTGTGCAGCGCATGCGCCACGGCAAGGATACGGTTGTCGACGACGTTGGCGTCAAAGCCGAAGGGCAGCGGCTGCTCGCAGCGGTCGATGCGCAGCGTCCCGCCGAGGTCGTTGATGGGCACGCCTTCGAAGAGGTGCCCCATGGCGCGCAGCCGATCGATCTCACGAATCACCTGCCGCGCATTGCGGCCCTTGTCGTCGTTGTTCGATTTGAACTTGTCCAGTTCCTCGATCACCACCAGCGGAATCACGACCTCATGTTCCTGGAACATGAACAATGACTTGGGATTGTGCAGCAGGACATTGGTGTCGAGCACGAAGTGCTTGCGGACGCCCGTGTTGGGCTTGCGCGAGCCGGCCGGCGAAGCGGCGGTCGTGCGCGAAGCGGACGTTGCGGCGGGATGAGCAGTGGTGGGTGTGCTCGCCAAGTCGTTTTCTCCGGTTCCTGATGTCGTGGCGGGTTCGCCGTGCGCCGTGCTGCGCTGTTCAGGCGATTGCCGAGGTGGCTGCTTGGATTTCCGAGGCATGATACGAGGATGCGGCGGCGTGGTTCGAACGGACCGAATGCCGATTTGTCCACCGGTTTTATCGGCTGCATCTACCATGCCGGTTCCCCGAAAGTCTCGGCAATTGCGGGGTGACCTGCGAATTGAACACAAAAACCACGATGCCCAAGCCCGCCGTCAACACGTCCGCGAACCGCTCGCCCGGAAATACGCCGGCGATTGGCGCGGCATGGGCTGGGCTTTCGCTGGCCGCGCTGGCGTGGTCGTTGTGGGGCATGACGATGGACCGCTCCGGAGCCGCGGAGGCGGCGGCCCACAACGCCCGAATGCTCTGGCCGTTCTGGATCGCCTCAGCCTCATGCTGGATCGGTCTGACGATGATCTGGCGGACCTTGCGGTCATTGCCGGGCCAGCATGCGTTCTGCCGGCACCGCGCCGCAATGATCATCGGCGTGGCGCTTGCCGCACGCGCCGTGGTGTTGTGCGGGCACGATCCGGCCTTGAGCGATGATGCGTACCGATATGTCTTCGACGGCCGTAACCTCGCTTGCGGACTGAACCCGTATCTGACTGATCCCGAGGACCGCGTCGCCGCTCTGGCCAGCGGCGGCGTCGAGAACTGGCCCGGCGAGCGCAAGCTCCTTTCGCTGCTGGCCTATCCGGAAATCACCACGCCATACCTGCCGGTGAGCCAGTACGTCTTCGCCGCGCTCGGCAAGGCGTGCGAGTGGGGAGGCTGGACATCGCCGACCGATTCAGCCCGCGTCTTTCGCATCGGCTTCACGTTGATCGAAGTCGGCATGATGTTCGTGCTGGCGCTGGCGCTGCGACGTCGCGGCCTTTCGCCCTGGTGGCTGGCGCTGTATGCCTGGCATCCGCTGAGCATCGATGGCGTCGCGGCGAGCGGGCATCAGGATGTGATCGGCATCGCCCTGATGATCATGGCGATGACGCTGTTTGATCCTTTCCTTGTGAAACGGAAACTCTCTGCCGCTTCGGCGGCCGCGCTGCTGGCGATGAGCGCGATGGTCAAACCCATCGCGGCATTGGCGGGCATGATGTCGCTGCGTCGCAAGCCGCTTGTCGCATGGTGCGCCGCGATCATCGTCGGTGCGATCGTCGTCATCGCGCTCGCGCTTCCATTGCACTGGCGGCCGGACGCGCCCGCGTATCAGGCGTGGCGAGGCACCGCCGACTGGATGGCTGAGAAGGCCGCCCACTTCAGCGGGTTGTACGAACCGGTGCTGTGCGTTGTGCGGCATGCGATGCCCGACGGCCCCGATCGCAAGCCCGGCTTCAACCTCGATCAGGAATGGCTCGCACGGAAGATCTGCCTCTGGACACTTGCTGGCGTTGTGCTGATCGCGTTCATGTTCGCGCGCGATGCGTGGCGCGCGACCGCGGCAGCCATGCTCGCGCTGGCGCTCTGTTCCACGACCTGTCATCCGTGGTACCTCTTGTGGGCGCTCGCGCTGTTCCCGCTCGCCAGAGGCGGCTGGACGTTGTGGACGTATTCCCTGACCATTTCCTGGGGTTACGCCGTATTCATCACCGGCAAGGGGCACGCGTTCGGCGTGGAATGGACTGTTGCGCCCTGGGTGATCGCGATGGCGTACATTCCTCTGTTGATCGCGCTGGTAGCGGATGGATGCGCATGCTTTGGTTCTGCGAAGGCTCAGCCGCAAGCGGCGGAGCGCTGAAGACCTTTCTCAATTCCCATGTTGATCACACACATCATCGCCGCGCTTGAGCGCATCGCCCCGCCGAGTTTCGCCGCCGAGTGGGACAACGTCGGCCTGCTGGCCGGTTCGCGCAAGGGAAAGGCCCATCGCCTGCTGCTGACCATCGATCTCACTGATGCGGTGTTGCGCGAAGCCATCGAGGCCCGCGCCGAAATGATCGTGGCGTACCACCCGCCGATCTTCCACGCGATCAAGCGGCTGACCGACGATGGCGTGCAGGCTGCTGCGCTGCTGCGGGCGGTTCGCGAAGGCATCGCGATCTACTCGCCGCACACCGCCCTCGACGCCGCGCCCGGCGGCATCAACGACTGGCTCTGCGAAGGCCTGGGCCATGGCGACACGCGCGCCCTTGAACCCTTCGCCAGCATCCCCGAAACCGAGCAGAACAAGATCATCACGTATTGCCCGGCCGACGCTGTGCCCGCGATCCGCAACGGCCTCGCGTCCATCGGCGCCGGGCGCATCGGCGCATATGAACTATGCTCATTCGAGATTTCGGGCACCGGAACATTCCTTGGCGGCGAGGGAACCAACCCTGTCGTTGGCAAGCGACACGAGCTCAATCGCGTCAATGAAGTGCGACTGGAGATGGTGTGCCCGACCGCAGCGCTTGCGCTCGCGGTCACAGCACTGCGGCAGTTTCATCCATACGAGGAACCGCCCATCGAGATCATCCGGTTCGAGAAGCGACCGCAGCGCGGCGTCGGGCAGGGTCGCCGGCTTGTGCTGGATCAGGCCGTGTCCATGCGCACGATCGTCGATCGTCTGAAGGATCGGCTCGGCCTGAAGCAGGTGCAGGTGGCGACGCCCGCAGATGCGCATTCAAAGATCACGCATGTCGGCGTCTGCGCCGGGGCAGGCGCATCATTGCTGCCGGGCGCCATCGCGCAGGAATGCCAGGTCTTCATCACCGGCGAGATGCGGCATCATGAGGTCCTCGGCGCGCAGTCCGGCGGCTGCAGCGTCATCCTCGCCGGGCACACCAACACCGAGCGGCCCTACCTCAGGACGCTGGCGAAACGGTTGCGCGACGAGACCGAAGGCGAAGTCGAAGTGAGCGTGTCCAGGCGCGATGTCGATCCGCTGCGCGCGATGTGAGCCGGCTGTCAGACGAAACACTGGTGCCACCACCCGTATCGTTCGCTCGATGCCTCAATTGTTCGGCTGCGATGTCGGCTTGTCGCGGCGTTTCGGCGGGTTCGCGATCGCGCCGCCTTCATTCTTCTTCTTGTCCCTGTTGAGCAGGCCGTCGAGCAGGCTGCCCGCGTCGCCGCCCAGGATGTCGCCGAGCTTGCCTTTGAATCCGGCGTTGAGCGCGGCCTTGGCGATGTCGAAATCGGGATCAATGGTGGTCTTGAGCGCGCCGAACTTGCCGCGCGTCACCAGCGGCACGACGATCGTCTCAGCGTAATCGCGCAGCTGCGGAATCTGATCGTTCAACGCCTTCAGCGGAATCTCCGTGCGCAGGTTCACCTCGTCCTTCACCAAGTCGATCTGGCCGGAGTAATTGAGCGTGTACTTGTCGATGTGCACGCTGAACTTGTCGTAGGTGACGATGCCGTTGCGGATTTGCGCGCGGATCGGCTCGATCTCGCCGGGAATGATGGAACGGTCGCCCGCGCCGAAGAAGTTGAGGATCTTCAGCGTCGTCGATCCGCTGTCGAGGTCCACCTTGCCCACGGTGATGTTGATTTCCGCGCGCAGCTTCGAGACGTCTGCGGGAATCGCGGCGAGGGCGTTGGGTATCTCGATCCGAAGCGGCTGCTCGGTGGTGCGCACGTCGGCGAGGATCGGGTGGATCTTCTGGAGCAGTCGCTCGCGCAGCGGCGGCGTGATCTCCAGCTCACCGCGCACCGGTTCGTTCTTGTTGACCCGCAGTGAACTCTCCTTGCCCCGCAGCAGCGCCGTGAGCGAGCCGTGGGTTGTGTTGACTTTCGCGTTCAGCGTGCCGGAGTTGGCCGAAAAATCGGCGGCGACGAAGTCAGCGTTCATCTGCGGCCCGACCGCCGCCACCAGCAAGCCCTGCATGTCGCCCAGCGCGTCGGCCACGGCGGTCGGCACGTTCTCGGCCTTTGCGGTCATCTGCAGCCGGCCGTGAGCCAGATCCAGCACGCCTTCGCCGTTGACCACATCCACCAGCGCGCCGTTGACATTGAGCGATCCCGATTGCCGCGCAGGCTGGGCGGGCGACGCCGCCGGCTGCGACGCAGGCGCGGCAGGCTGCGAAGTCGCGCTGCGTTCGTTGCGCCGCTCCTCGCGCCGGGCCTCGCGCCGCTCCTCCGGCGTCATCTGCTCCGGCGGCTTGGCGGGCGATCGGGGTTCGACGCGATCGCCGACATCCGTCGAAGGCGTCTGCCGCGATGCGCTCTTGGAGAAATCGTCGGGCGCGGGCACGATCGATTCCGCGTCGCCCTTGAGCGCGAACTGCACACCCCTGGCGATGTCGGCAGCGCGCAGCGACACATCGAGATCGCTGAAGGTGCTTCGCACGCCATCCTTTGTGGTCGTCTTCAACGGTCCGCCGTTGAGTGCGATGTCGATGTTCACCTGCGCGGAATCGAATTTCTCGCCCTTGAGCATCTTCAGTGGAAATTCGCAGCGCGAGATGGCGACCTGCATGG
>CAZCGB010000240.1:0-5194 GCA_964498045.1 uncultured Isosphaeraceae bacterium | reverse complement strand
GCTTGATGAGGCGTGGAAGATCACGCTGCTCAACCAGTTCCACGACATCCTGCCGGGCTCGTCCATCGGCCCGGTGTATGAGGGTGCGCTGAAGGACCACGAGCGCGTGCGCAGCATCACCGACGAGTTGATCAAACAGGCGCGCGAGCATTGGTTGAACGGCCCCGGCAGTGCTGCGGCTCCGGATGCGGTGACGGTGTTCAATCCCACTTCGCACGACGCATCCGGCGTGGTCGAATGCGACGGCCACCTGCTCTTCGCATCGGCTCCGGCGATGGGCATGGCGACGGCGCAGCGTGGCACGATGCTGGCGGCCCCCCCAGCGAAATGCGATGGCCGCACGCTTTCCAACGGCTTGCTCACAGCCGTCATCGACGACGCCGGCCGCATCGCCAGCCTGCGCTGCGGCGATCGCGAAACCTGCACCATCGACGACGACGGCACGCTCTCACCCAACAATCAACTCGTGCTGTACGAAGATCGGCCTCGCAGCTGGGAGGCGTGGGACATTGACGCCGACTATGAACTCAAGCCGAACTTTGTTGATTCGCCGGCCGAGCGCATCGACGTGATGAATCAATGTCCATTGCGTGCCGAAATCGCGGTCGAACGCAGTATCGGCCGCGCCAGCCGCATCACGCAGCGCTATCGGCTCGATCAATGCTCGCCTCGCCTGGACGTCATCACGCGCATCGATTGGCGCGAGGACCATCGCCTGCTCCGTGCGCTCTTCCCCGTCAACGTCCGTTCGCGCTTCGCCACGTACGACATCCAGTTCGGTCACATTCAGCGCTCAACCACTCGTAACTCCTCGATCGAGCAGGCGATGTACGAGGTCTGCGCCCATCAATGGATGGACGTGAGCGAGCACGACTTCGGGGTGGCGATCCTCAACGACGGCAAATACGGCTGCTCATGCGACGGCAACGTGCTGGGCCTCTCGCTCCTGCGCAGTCCGAAGTGGCCCGATCCGAACTGCGACATGGGCGTGCATGAGTTCACGTATTCCATCATGCCGCACGCGGGCTCGGGTGGCTGGCGCGCGGCGGGCGTGGATCGTCAGGCCGCGCTCCTCAACGCGCCGCAGTTCGTCGCGGATCAAAGTGCCGGCGGCGCACAAGAGTCATGGTCGCCCTTCCGCATGACCGGCGATGGCGCGGAGGGCGTGACCATCGCGGCGTTGAAGCCCGCGCACGATTCCGCCGACGCGCGGCTCATCCTGCGCCTCGTCGAAACCCATGGCGGATCGTGCGCAATGAGTCTCGACTGGACATTGCCGGTGCGCAGCGTCGCATCGGTCAACCTGCTTGAACAGCCGCTGCTGATCGATGGCATCCAGCACGACGCGCATAACCGCCGCACCTCGGTCGCGCTCAAGCCGTTCCAGATCCTCACGCTCGCGATCACGCTCGATCGCGCAGCCCGGTGAACTCGTTGGCGCAGCGGAACACCGGCGGCGCGATCCATGCCGAAGCGGGAACGTCGACTGTGGTTCTAATCCGAAGCGTGCGTTTCTCGCCCGGCAGCATCGAAATGAGGTTATCGCTGATCTCCGCATGCGGATCGACGCGATCCACGGCAATGACTGCATCGCGGACAAACGAATCCGCGCGCAGCGTCAATGCAATGTCATGCTTGTTCAATCGCATCGATTCGGCTCGCACGATCACCGCGGGCAGCAGCGATATGACATCCTGCCGATGGCACCAGAACGCACGCTCAACGTCGGGATCGTCAGTCTCGACGACGATGAACTCCTCACGTTCATCCTGCACGGCACCGACACGATCGGCGATAGCCGCCGAGCGCCACGCTTCGCGAGGCTGAACGTGGAAGGCGGCCGCATGCTCCGCCAGCGTCTCGCCGCGCATGTTCACGCGACGCACCCGAAGTTGCGCGCGCCATTCAAGCGGAGTCTCGTTGACCGCGCACACACACAGCTCGCCGTCGAGCGGCTGGATCGTCAGCAATCGCGGCGCGAACGATCGCCTCGCTGCGTGCCACAGCGGCTTCTTCCGGCCGGCTGAGTCGATGCACGACCAGGAATGCCCTGCCCACGCGTCGTTGAACTGCCAGAACAGCGCGCCCATGCAGTGCGGCTGGTTGGACCGCAGCCACTCGATGCCGATCGAGATCGCCCGCGCCTGCAGCAGATGCGCGAGGTACAGCCATTCATCGAAGTCCGCCGGCTGTCGAAATCGGCCCCCCATGACTCTGTCGCCGAACCACACGTCGTTGCCACCCGTGGCGCGTTGACGGTGGACCATCGCGCGTGAATCAAGTCGCAGCTGATCCTCGCCCCACGTCTCGCGCATCGTCGCCCAGCACGGCGGCGACTGGTGACCGAACTCGCTGCAGAAGCGCGGCATGATGTTGCGATACTCCTCCACCTTCGCATCCCACGTGTGACGATCGCCCCGGTCAGGATCATTCGGATGAATGTGCCGCGCGCCCGAGTAGGGCGAATCAGGCCAGTACGGCCGCGACGGATCGAGTTCTGCCACGACACGCGGAAGGATGTCAAGGAAATACCGCTCGCCCCACTTCTGATCGCGCCGCATGCGCTCTTTCCATCCCCAACTCTCGTAACCGAGGATGTCCTCGTTCCCGCCGCACCACAGCACGATGGACGGATGATGCGACAGGCGCGTGACGGCCTCGCGCGCCTCGCGCTCGATCAATTGCGGATAGGGATCATCCTCGGGATACGTCGCGCAGGCGAACATGAAATCCTGCCAGACCATGATGCCGAGTTCATCGCACGCGTCATAGAACGCGTCCTGTTCGTATGTGCCGCCGCCCCACACGCGCAGCATGTTCATGTTGGCGTCTGCGGCTTGCCGCACGCGCTCGCGAATTCGGCCAGGTGTCTGATCCGCTGGAAACAGCCCTTCAGGAATCCAATTCGCGCCCTTGCAGAAGATCGGTGCGCCGTTGACCTCGATGGCGAAGGACGCGCCATGCTGATCCAGCGCAGCGATCAGGCGTGCCTGCCGCAGCCCGATGCGTTTGGACCATTTGTCAATCGTGGTGCCATTCCGCAGCAACTGCACGTCGAGGGCATGCAGCGGCTGCTCGCCATGGCCGCGCGGATGCCAGAGCGCGGGATGCGCGATCTCCAGCGTCAGCGTCGGCCGTTCGCCCTTCACGCATTCAGATTCTCCGCGAGCGACCAGGCCCTGCGCACCGCGCAGTTCAGCACTCACCGCAAATCCAGCATGACCGATTTCCGCAAGTTCGACATCCACCACGACGCGCACGATTGCCTTCGTTGCATCCGCCGTCTCGATGATCGGCCGCACGCCGGCGATGCGCGCGACGCTCCACGCCTCCAGCCGCGCCGCGCGCCAAATGCCGCATGTCGCCACCTTCGGGCCCCAGTCCCATTGGAAGTTGCTGGCCATCTTGCGGATGTACGAATACGGCGTCCAGTCGCCGTTCACCGGCCGCTCGCCCAGCCGCTTCGCCTGATCTTCCACGTATGTCACCGGCCCGCGCAACGCGATCGTCAGGTCGTTCGCGCCCGCGCGCAGCATCGGCTTGACGTCAAAGCGATGCGCGTGGTGCATGTTCATCGGCTCACCAACGCGCTGGCCGTTGATGTCGATCGCGCCGATGGTGTCCACCCCGTCGAGCACAAGATCAACGCGTTCATGCGAGAGCAGGTTCTCGTCCGCTTCCACCTGGCATTGAAAGCGCCAATCGGTTCGGCCGATCCATTGGCTCGACTCCTCGTTGAAACCGATGTTCGGATGCCCGATGACACCCGCGCGGACCAGGTCGTTGTGAACGCAGCCCGGCACGCAAGCCTTGAAAACCTTTCCGCGCACGATGTGCGGCGCGGCTTCCATCTCGCCGAACGCTTCGACGGTCCACCTGGCTTTGGCACAATCGACCATCCTCACGGACGCAGCTCCGCGCCGTCCGCGGTGAAACGGACAAAACCCCACCGTTGCGGGCGATGCATGTCAACGACGCCCTGCGGGGTCCACACCCAGTTGTCCTCCTTTGTTCCCTCGATCCTGCGGTACGCGCCGTCGACCACTTCCGTCTGCCACTGCACGCGCGAGAAGTTCATGCGCCACATGTCGCCATCACGCGGCGGACAGCGTGTGCCAGCGGTTTTTCGAAACGCTTCCCACGGGAGCGCGAACTCGACGCTCCAACCATGATCTCGATCGCCCGGATCATTCAGCGATCCATCCACATGCACGGCCCACTGCATGCCGTGCATGTTCCATTCGTGATGGGCCGGTCCGCCGTCGATGTACGTCCGGGGAAGGAACAAATCGAAAATCGTGCCCAGGGCGTTGACTTCGATCTCGTTGTATTGGCGCGTATCGCCGTTGGGATCGATGAAGATCTCGAAATCATTGTCTTGAAACACAATGGCGTCGCGCTGCGTAAGCGTGGCCCAGACATGCGGCTCCTGCATCCATGCTGCGACATACAGGTACTGGTCGTCCCACAGCATCTTCATGCGCGTCTCAAAACGCGGGGGAGGCCGCTGTGCGCCCTCGATGTCGACGAAGGCGTCGCTCCACGGCGCAGCCGCCCATTCACCGTCGGTGAGCGCGCCGTCGATGCGCATGACAGCGGGCGCACGTCGGCACTCATACCGCTTGGGTGTATCGGGCTCAAGCGGCGGCAGATGCGGCGGCGCCGAACGATCGGACGCGCATCCCGCCACAATGGCCATGATTACCGCGGCGGCGAGCATTTCACGATGCACGTTGCAACTCCTTGGCTTCATTGTCACCTGCGGATTGATGATCAATCACGCGGCCATCGTCGTTGATGTTGATCTTCCCAGCCTTCAGATCGCGGAACATGGCGCGAATGTCCGCAACGGCGCCGATCGAGAACCAGATGGTGATGATGATTCCCATCGCCAGCACGAACAATGTCCACCACTTCCAATACGCCATCCAACTGGCCTGCGGCACATCCACCGTCAGGTTGTAGATCGTGAACACCACGAACACCGCCGTCCAGAACAGCGGCCAACTCAACGTGATGTAGGTGACGATTCGGTCCCGGCCGGAGAACTCGCGCGTGAAACCAAGCTTCTCCATGACCGTCGGCGGCGTTGGATCGCCGACGACCTGCTCGCCGGCGATGGCGTACCGGCCGCGATGCAGCAGGCGGTCCATATTGAAGTCGGTGCGCGGGCCCAGCAGCGACACCAGCACAT
>CAZCGB010000239.1:0-5200 GCA_964498045.1 uncultured Isosphaeraceae bacterium | reverse complement strand
ATCGTTGCAGGCGGCCCGGGAGCCGCCATCAGGCCAGCCGCGCACAAGATCGCGCCAGCCGTGGCAATGATGAACGCCGCTCGCATGCACCAAGTGTAAGCGGCACAAGGAACCCGCATTTCTCCGCATCTTGACAGCATCTCTTGCCGTACATACTATGTGTGACATAGTATTGATGGATCGCCGTTTGGAAGGAGTGCTTTTCATGCGAGTCGAACGTGAACTGATGCGCGGGGCCGGGCCGGTGGCGGTACTCAAGCTGCTCGAGACCCGTGGCGAGATGTACGGTTACGAACTGGTCGAGACCCTCGCGCGCCAATCCGATGGCGTGCTCGCGATGGGGCAGTCCACCCTCTATCCGCTGCTCTATAACCTCCAAGCGAAGGGACTTGTCAAGGCGACGTGGCGCGAGGGGAGCGGCGCTGCGATCGATGCGAATGCCGATTCGAACAACAGCGGAGGTGGCCGCGATCGGAAGTATTACGCGCTGACCGACAAGGGCCGCACGCGCATCGCCGCAGAGTCCAAGCAGTGGAACGCGCTGGCCAGGGCGATGATGGGGCTGGGCGTGATCGACGCCGGCGCGATGCCTGCAAGATCAAACTCCAAGGCGGTGCCCGCATGAGCGGTGCGATGGAACTGCCTCCGACCACCGATGGCGCGACGACTTCGCGCGAGGACGCTTCATTCATCTGGCTGCTGCTCACCACGCCTCTTGGCGAACTGGCGCGCGGTCGCGTCACCGGCAGGCGCATCAGGCCCTTGCGCGCCGGCCCCGCGGTCGCGGCGATCCCCGCATCGCTGCAGACCGTTGTGCACGATGTGGCCCGGCGGACGCGGCTGTGGCCGGGCGAGAAACGCGAGATCGTGCGCGAACTCTCATCGCATTTCGCCGACGGCCTTGACGCGGAGCAGAGCGAAGCGGATTTGATCGCCCAGTTCGGCGATCCTGCGCAGGCGGCCGCGCTGCTGCGCCGCGCCGCCAAACGCAACCGGCCCTGGCCGTGGCTGGCCCTGCGCTTCGCGGTGCGCGGCGTTGCGATCGTCTTCGCGTTCATCCTGCTCACCTACGCCGCGCTGGCGGCACGGTATTACCTCGGCCGTGCTGGTCCGATCGAGGACCTGCGGCCGAAACTCAACGCCGTCGCGCTGACCACGCCCGACGCCGACAAGGCCTGGCCGTTGTATCGCGATGCGCTGCTGGCCATGCCGGCCGACGCGTTCATCGAGGGATTGCGCGTGACCAGGGGCTATCAGCGGCTGCCTGTTCCGGGCGAACCGGAGTGGGCTGAGGTCGAGGAGATGCTGGCGCGGAACGCCGATTCATTGCGGCTGGCGCGAGAAGCCGCCACCAAGCCGCACCTGGGACTGCTGGTCGGCTACACGTTCGCGCCCGATGACGCCAAGGCCTTGATGATGTCCGGACAGACGCCGGTGGGCGACATCAAATCGCCTGACGACCCGGGCCTGATCAGTGTGCTGCTGCCGCATCTTTCGCGGCTGCGCGTGCTGGGCATGACGCTCTCGTGCGACGCCCAGCGCGCCGCGGCCGCGGGCGACGCCGACATCGCGTTGGCGGATCTCCACGCCATCCTCGGCATCGTCGGTCACACGCGCGAGACGCCGCTGCTGATCGGCGAACTCGTGGGCCTTTCGCTCTTCGCCCGCGCCTGCGACACCGTCAATGACATCCTCGCGCGCTCGCCGGGGCTGTTCAGCGATGCGCAATTGATCGCCTTGGCGCATCGGCTCGCGGCGTTCGATGATGCGCGACTGCGCTGCCGCTTCGACGGCGAGCGGCTCTTCTTTGATGACGTTCTGCAACGCATCTACACCGATGACGGCAATGGCGACGGCCGCCTCACGCCGCGTGGCCTGCGCTGGCTGACCAAGGCAGGCATCCTCTGGAACGATCCGCGCGCTTCGAATCCATCCGATGCGCTGCTGGGGTTCACCGGCCCGGCGCTCAGCGCGATCGTGCGCGGCCGCAAGGACACGGCCGCCGAGTACGCACGGCTGATGGACATCAACGAGCGCGATGCCGACACGCCACTGTGGGAGCGCGATTCGTCAGATGTGGATACGGTGATCGGCAAGTGGATGGATTCACCGCTGGAGCGGATGCGGAACCTGCCGCTGTCGATCCTGCTGCCGGCTTTGGGGAAGGCGTCGGTTACTGCCCAGATGACGATGATGCGCCGAGATGTGACGCTGACGGCGATCGCGTTGGAACTGTTTCATCGAACCAACGACCGCTGGCCGGCGACGCTGGGGGAACTTGCGCCGCAATGGCTCCCCACGCCGCCGATCGACCGATTCGACGGCTCAATGCTGCGCTATCGGATCAACGACGATCGCCCGCTGCTGTACTCAGTGGGCACGGATCGCGAAGATGATGGCGGCGCGCCTCCCTCGGCCGGGGCGGAACATGCGCAACAATGGTTTCCGCGCGATTGGATCCGCGAGACCGTCGCTCATCAGAAACCGATCATCACCGGCGACGGAAGACGCATTCTGTACTGGGACGGCGACTGGATCCTCTGGCCACCGTCTGCGTCGGGGCCGCTGTACGCCGATGTTCCGGCGACCACGCCGAGAACCGAACCAAATCCACGGACTCCTGCCCGTGGGACCCGATGATCAGCAGGCGCACCGCTTGCGATCCGGTCCCAGGCACGGGAATGCCCGGGCTTTGTGCGCAGCGAGCGCGCACCATCCTCATTTCGGCGTTTCAAGATTTCGACGTTTCGGCGTTTCTACCTGCACGTCTCGACGTACGCCTGATAGAACTCGTCGAACACCGGCCACCAGGCCTCCTCGATCGTGAAGCGCATGATCGCAGGCACCAGCGCGTCCGCGCCGCCGAGTTCGGTTTTCTTCCCGCCACCGGCGTCGGCCAATTGCGCGAACATGCGCGCGGTGTCGGCGTTGTACTTCTCCAGCCACGTCCGGCGTTCCTCCGCCTGCGGCGGCGCGAGCCGTTCGTACATGCCCGGCGGATACTGCATGGGCACGTGCACCGCGTTCACCGTGATGCCGCTGTCGCGCATGCCATCGAGAAGCGCATGCACCTGGTACACGTCCTCATCGTGCGGCGGCGCGTCACCCACAAGCACGACCTCGCGCTCCGCCTTCTTGTTCCAATCGAGTTTGCCGCACGCGGTGAGCCCTTCCAGCACCGCTTCGGGATAGTCGGCTCCGCCGGTGATGCGCAGGTCGAAGAGGTATTTGCGGATGGAGGTGATGTCGGTGGTGAACGGGTGGCCGTCCCACACGGGTTCGTTGTCGTGATCGCGGTACGCCACGAAGGCAATGCGCATCTGCCGCGAGATGTCGCTCATGAACAGGATCAGGCTGTCGATGCCGGCCCGCGCCTGGTTGACCATGGGGATCATCGACGCGGTGGCGTCCATCACGATGACCAGGTCCAGGTCGCGCTGCTTGAGCGTGGAAAGATAGTCCAGCAGGCGCGTGTAGGCGTCGTCATCCAGCGCGGTGATCAGGGGCGTCGCAGCACGATTGATCGAGGTGCGCGCGAACGCGGCGTCGGCCAGCGTGATCTTGTCGCCCTTGCTCGCCAGCCAGGCGCGCCATTCGCGAGCGTCTTCAGGTGTGCGCGTCAGGCCGACCACCAGCGCCAGCCGGCGGGCGATGAGCAGGGCGACCGTGTCGTCCATGTTCTTGATCAGCCGGGTCGCGCGCTTCTCCGCCTCGGCTCGCACTTCGACGTCGGCGCAGCACGCGGCGAGTTCCAGCCCAAGCACGAGTTCCTCGATGCCGCGCGTCTTGAGCAATCGCATGACGTGCGGCTTGACCTGCTCGTCGCTCAGCGAGACGCCTTCGCGCAGCGCGGCCCGCAGCACCTTTGGATCCATCTCATCCTTGAACGCGGCCGGATCGATGGCCATGCTTTTGCGGGCCGCGGCGCGGATGGCGAAGCAGCGCACCTGCCAGGCGTCGTCGGCGAACGCGGCGCGGATGAACGCCTCGGCCGGGCCGCCTTCGAACCGCTCCAGCCGCAGCAGCCCGAAGACGCGGATCGGCCAGTTGACGTCGTTGAGCAGCACTGACATCTGCTCCTGCGTGCGCGGATCGAGTTCGCTCCAGGCGATGCGCTGCGGCGCGGTTTCCGTGCCGCCCAGGCCGGGTTGATCGGTGAGCGACGCGGGTTTGGAAGCGGGCGGCGAGTCCGATTGAGTCGCGGGCGTCGTCGTTTGCGCAGAAGCGCATGCGCCGCACGCCAGCGCGACACAGAGGCAGACGACTTGAGGTCGGATCAAGCGCATGGCGTTCCTGAACATCATCCTCCAGATGCGCCGCCGCAAGTCAACCGTCAATGAACGGAATCGTCCACTGCCTTGCTGAAACGCGACAACGCAAGGCCCGGCCGCTTCAGCGGCCCGAATGCACGCGGCGTCCGACCCGGGCCGGCGCAAGGCGTGCCCCGGCGATCGATGTGATCCGGAGCCGCGCCCACTTGCACGCCTCGCTCTGGCCCGGCTTGGTTCCGATTCATGCCGCTTTCCCGCTGTCTGCATTCCGGATCGAGCCGAGGCCTCACTTCAGCCGTTCTTTGATCCCGCGCAGCGCGTCGAACGCCTGCATGGGCGTGAGCGCGTCGAGGTTGATCCTGCGCAGTTCATCCACGGCCGGGTGATCGAGGTACTCGGTGAACAATCCCAGTTGCGCGCCATTCGCTGGCGTGCGCGGCACCGCATCCTCGGGCACCGCGGGATGTTCGGTCTGAACCGCCAGCGTCTCCAGCAACTGCTGCGCGCGATCGACCGTCTCGCGCGGCAGGCCCGCGATCTTCGCCACGTGTATGCCGTAACTGCGGTCCGTTCGCCCCGGCAGAATGCGATAGAGGAAAATAATCTGCTCGCCCCACTCTCGAACGGCGACGTGAAGATTGGTGACGTTGGGCAATCGCTCGGCCAGCGAAGTCAGTTCGTGATAATGCGTGGCAAACAGCGCCCTGCAGCCGACGCTCGCGATCGACTCGGCGATCGCCCACGCCAGGCTCAGGCCATCGAGCGTCGAAGTGCCGCGCCCGATCTCGTCGAGGATGACCAGGCTGCGATCCGTCGCGTGATGCAGGATGTTCGCCGTCTCGGTCATCTCGACCATGAACGTCGATTGGCCGGCGTGCAGCTCATCCGATGAGCCGATGCGGGTGAAGATGCGATCGACGAGGCCGATC
>CAZCGB010000238.1:0-5210 GCA_964498045.1 uncultured Isosphaeraceae bacterium | reverse complement strand
GCCCCGAAGCGCTTGATCGCGTCGCGGTATGGCTGTAGGTATCGCTCGCATTCGCGCTCAGGCATTGTCGGCTGATTCTATCGCGCTGAATGTTCACCACGGAGAACACGGAGGAGAATCGAAGCGAGGCCGCTTGCGGCTTAGCCCGGGTCCATATACTGCGATGCGCATGCCTGCGAGCGCGCCATCCCATCCGCCCGTTGCGCTCGATGAGATCCTCGTGATCGTCCGCCGCTTCTGGGGCTTCGACACGTTGCGGCCGCTGCAGGAGCAGGCCATCCGCGCGGGGATCGAGCATCGCGATTCGCTGGTGGTCATGCCCACCGGCGGCGGAAAGTCCTTGTGCTATCAGGTCCCGCCTGCCCTCGCCGAGCGCACAGATGTCGTCGTCTCGCCTTTGATCTCGCTCATGAAGGATCAGGTGGATGGCTTGGTCGCCAACGGCTATCCCGCGGCAGCGCTGCACAGCGGCTTGACCGAATCGGAACGCAAGCGCATCGAGCGCGGCGTGCTTGACAACGAGTACCGCCTGCTCTTCGTCGCGCCCGAACGCCTGCTCACTTCGTGGTTCCTCTCGCAACTGCAGCGGATCAACGTCAAGGCGTTCGCCATCGACGAAGCCCACTGCATTAGCCAGTGGGGGCACGATTTTCGGCCGGAATACCGGCAACTTCGCACGCTGAAGGATCGATTTCCGAAGGCCAGCATTCACGCGTACACCGCGACCGCGACGCCTCGCGTGCGCGAAGACATCGTCGCCCAACTCGGGTTGCAGAACCCGAACGTGCTGGTGGGCGACTTCGATCGGCCGAACCTGATCTATCGCATCGTCCCCAAACTCGACATCGATGCGCAGATTCTTGAGACGGTCCGCCGTCACGCCCACGAAGCGGTGATCGCGTACTGCATCAGCCGCAAGGACACCGAATACCTCGCCGAGTTCCTCACCGCCAACGGCGTCAAGGCGGCGGCGTATCACGCGGGCATGGAGAAGGGGCCGCGCGCGAAGGTGCAAGAGGCGTTCGCCGAGGAGGAACTCGACGTCGTCGTCGCCACCGTCGCGTTCGGCATGGGGATCGACCGCTCGAACGTGCGCTGCGTCATCCACGAATCGATGCCCAAGACCGTCGAGCACTATCAGCAGGAGGCGGGGCGCGCCGGGCGCGACGGCCTCGAAGCCGAGTGCATCATGTTCTACTCGCCGGCCGACTTCCGCAGGTGGGAAAGCCTGATCAGCTTCAGCGCGCAGAAGATCGAAGACCCCGAACTGCAGTTGCAGACCATCGAGGCCCAGACCGAACTGCTGCGGCACGTGCAGGGCATGTGTTCGACCGGCGGCTGCAGGCACCGCGCGCTGGTGCGCTACTTCGGGCAGGAATACCGCCACAGTTCATGCGGAGCGTGCGATGTCTGTCTCGGCGAAATCGATGGCTTGAAGGACTCCACGGTCGTCGCCCAGAAGATCCTCTCCTGCATCGCGCGCGTCGAACAGCGTTTTGGCGTCGGCCACGTCGTCAGCGTGCTGCTCGGATCGAACACCGCGAACGTGCGGAAGTTCGGCCACGAAACGCTCTCGACCTACGGCCTGCTCAAGGAGTTCGACGAGAAGACGCTGCAGAACCTCGTCTATCAACTCGTCGATCAGGGTCTGATCGACCGCGTGGGCGATGAGTTCCCCGTGCTCAAACTCAATCCGGTGGCGCTTGATGTGATGAAGGGCCGGCGCGAGGTGACGCTGGTCGAGCCGAAAGTGAAGGTCAAGAAGACGCGCGTGGAGGAGGCGAGCTGGGAAGGCGTCGATCGCGGCTTGTTTGAGGCGTTGCGCGACATGCGCAAGAAGATCGCCGGCGAGCGCGGCGTGCCGGCGTTCGTGATCTTCGGCGACAGCGTGCTGCGCGACCTCGCCGCGGTGCGGCCGTCATCACCGGATGCGCTCCTGCGCATCAAGGGCATCGGCCATCAGAAGTCCGAGGACCTGGGCGAGACCTTTCTGCGCGAGATCGCCTCGTATGCCGCGGCGCATGGGCTGGCCGTCGATCAATTCAACGCCGCGGCAATGATCGTGCCCGCGAAGAAGGCGCGAATGCTCAACGCTCCGAAGGACCAGGCGATGCGCATGTTCGACGAGGGCCAGTCGGTGGATGACGTCGCCGCCGCGACCGGCCGGGCCCGCAGCACCATCGGGAACTACCTGGCGGAATGGATCGTGAAGGCCAGGCCGGCGGACGTGTCGCGCTGGGTGAGCGAGGCGGACTACCGGCGCGTGCGCGAGGCGGCGAGCGGCATCGAAGGCCGGAGCATGAAGCCGGTGTTCGATGCGCTCAATGGCGAGGTGGGATACGAGGAGATCCGCATCGTGATTGCGCACATCGAGGCGCTGGCGGGGCGGTGACATGGGCAAAGCCCAGGGACTCCCGTCCCTGGGACCGAACCAACATTTATGCATGTTCACGACCGGTCCCGCGGACGGGAGTCCGTGGGCTTTGCAGCGCAATTCATCTCCACCCCGTGACGGTCATTGCGTGCCCGTCATCGCGTGCTGCAGGATGTTCGCCAGCAGGTTGCGCGCGGACGCTGACGAATACCCCACCACGCCCCAGCACGGCTGATTGAGCAGGCTGTTGGACACATCCTCGCGGCTGAAGATCAATTGCGGCTGGCCGCCTGCCTTCAGCGCGATGCCCTGCAGGCGCGGCGCGCTGTCGCGCGAGCCGAACACCTGCAGCGCGTATGGCCGCCACTCGACCTTGGTGCAGTCCACCGCGCCTTCCACGCCTTCACCGGTGACCACGCGCGTGCGCGCGATCGATTCCACCGGCCGCTGGAAGAGGTCGGCGCACGCCTGCTCGGCGGTCGGGCTGAATTCGGCCTCCTTCGATCCTCCGGGCGTTTCGAAGAGGATCACGCCGCCCGCTTCGACGTATTTCCTGATCGCCGCCTTTTGCGCATCGCTCAATGTGATCTTGTCGATGCCGCTGACGATGACCAGCGCGGGCTTCGGATCGAGTTCGCCGATTTTGGCCAACGGTTCGTCGGCGATGGCGATGTTAATCAAGCGATTTTCGCTCAGCCATGCGGCGAACACATCCAGCGCGCGCGGCTCGGGCTTCCAGTTGCCTTCGTGAACCGCCCGCACGACGAGGACGTCTCCGGCCTGCTCGCCCTCGGCGAATGCGGCGTGCTGCTCCAGCCTCGGGCGCGAACGGTTCAGTTCCGACGCGTAGAAGTACACGTTCGCCAGGGTGGCGAAGTCCTGCGCCTTCTTCGTCGTGTCGTTCACCTGCAGCGCGGCGGGAAGATCGCCCGAAGGAGAAAGGATGATCAGATCGCGCACGCCGTTTGAAAGCGCCTTCAGCGGAGGCCGGCGCGTCTTCTGCTGCGTGTGGATCGTGTACGCCCAGTGCGTCTCCGGCAGTTCCTTCCATTCGTATTGCGGGTACATCAGCAGGCCCATCTTCTCCACGCTGTCGGCGAACGGCCGGCCTCCGCCTTCCGCAAGGGCGAGGATGGTCCCGCCCAGGTCGAGATAACGCTTGAGCGCATCGAGTTCTGCGACCTGCGGCCGCTCGGGCGGCTTGGCGTCCATCGGCACCTCGCCGGCCGTCCGCTGCTTAATGAACTCCCTGGCCTTCTTGACCCAGTCGTTCACATCAAAGTCCGCGATCTTCATGAACGGCAGTTGCTGATGCGACGCGACGTACAGCATCGGCGCGTCCAGCCAGCGCTCGGGGCCGTCGCTCATTTTCACGATCTGCCAGGCGAGGTCGGTCTCGCTTTCCTCGCGCAGAAACGCGACGAGGTTGGCGACATCGCGCGGCCGGTTGTTCCAGTTGCCCTCTCCCTCCCCTTCGCCATCGAACTGCAGTTTGTTCACGGCGACCGGCACGCGGCCGCGCGAGAGGAACATGAGGCCGAAGGCGTAGTCGTCGATGCGGATGCGCGAGCCGCGCCCGGAGCCGAATGCGTTCTCGTTGACGGTGAACGACTTGGTTGAGTCATCCCATTTGAGCAGGCGCCTGATGACCTCGGCCGCACCTTCGCGATACCAATCGTGCCCGCCGAAGGTCTTGAACCCGCTGGCGAGCCCGACTCGCTCGACGCCGTAGAGGTAGTAGTAGATCCACGTGTTTTTGCCGGGGTTCTCGGTGGCGGAGAAATGCTCATCCATCCATTTCAAGCCCTTGGCGATGGCGTCGGCCTGGCGTCCGACCTTCTCGTTGCCGACTTTGACAGACTCCTGCGCGTGCAGCAGATCCTGCGTGATGAACAGCGTCGCCAGGCCGGCGCAAGTCATCGATCCGGTGGCAGGGCCTTCGCCGGTGTAGTTCCATCCGCCATCAGCCAATTGCATGTCGAGGAACGCGTCTTCCAGCCTCTGCCAATACCGCGGCTCGATCTTTGCACCGCGCTTGGCGGCCTCCCACAGCGCGAGCGCGCCGAACTGGCGGATGGAATTGTCCTTGCGCTTGGCGCGCGGGTTCTGCTCGTAATCCCACCCGCCGATGGTTTCGCTGAATCCCGCCAGCAGCCACTGCGTGTCGGCTTCCAGCCGATCGCGGAATTTCGGCGGCAGCCTGGACCACACGTTGGTGCGCACGCTCACCGCGTAGGTGCCATCCATGCTGCAACGTTCGAGGTAGTCGATCGCGTCGCGCAGGCGCGGGTCCTGATACGTCTGCCCCGCGACGAGCATGGCGAGCGTGACCAGCGCGGTGTATCCGCCGCCCTGCCGCGTGCTGTCGCCCGGCGCGGTGCGCTCGGGCTCCCAGACGCGCTCGCCGGCCTTCTTGGAATACAGCGCGTCCACCAGCGCTTCGATCGCCTTACGCACGTGTTCATCGGTGAGGTTCGCGGCGGTGATCTCGCTTTGCGCGCATGCGGGTCGCACACTGAACAAGCCCAGCAAACCACAGAGGCACAGAGACACAGAGAGAGCATGAGGGAATCGACGACGGATGCTGCAGTTCCTCCCAACGCCGGCAGGATGCGGTTCCGCGATGCCCCTCCTCTCTCTCTGTGCCTCTGTGTCTCTGTGGTTCATTCAGCGCTCGCTCGGTGGTCCCCGGCATTCACCGCATCATCGTAACCGGTAAGATGCGGGCGATGAATGAACCAGCCGCGAAATTCCACCCGGCGTTGCGCGTTGTGATGATGCCGCGCGACTCGAACAACTACGGCTCGATCTTCGGCGGGGTGATCCTCTCCTACAT
>CAZCGB010000237.1:0-5213 GCA_964498045.1 uncultured Isosphaeraceae bacterium | reverse complement strand
TCTTGCCGTGATCGACGTGCGCGATGATCGCGACGTTGCGGAGATAGGGATTCGGGCTGGGCTTCATGGGAAGCCGTGATGATAGGCGCGCCAGGTTTCACGCCACCGGTCACCGCTTGTGCCCGCGCCTCACCACCCGCCGACGGAAGTTCAGCGCCTCTGCGGCGATTGATTCATGAATTCATCACTTGCCTGCGGTTTCCGCCGGCGCCAGTTGCACTTGCATGTCCAGTCGCATCGTGTCGGGCGTCGGGCGGGCCATCTGCCAGCGGCAGTCTTTGACGCCGAGCGCGAGGTTGGCGAACGTCCTGAGCGTCGATCGCACTTCGTTCACTTTTTCAGGCTGTGCGAATTCCTGCGCCTCATCGCTCCAGCTCTCCATGTGATGTCCAAGCCGCAGCCCGTTGACTGCGCCGCAACTGTCGAATCGCCCGACCATTCGAGGATCGCGCGAACAGGGTTTGCCCAAGGCATCGATGGCTTCTTTGAGTGCCTGCGGATTGCTGCCGACGACGAACCACGCCGGCCCATCACTGGTTTCCACGTCATCGTGTTGTGAAATCAAGTCACCGGCGTTCACGCGCGGGGTTTGGGCGATTGCCCAGTTGAGCGAGACGGTCTTCATGACCGGAAATCCGCCTGTGAACCATTCGCCGGCCGCGCCAAGGTCGGCATGCCGCACATCGCACGCTTTGAGCGTGCCGCAATCGGGCAATTGAATGAGGAACGCGCCGCGTCCAAGGTCGTTCAGTTTGTGCGCCAGCCGCGACATCTGGGCATCCAGCTGCGTGCCGGCCTTGGATGCATCCTTCACCTCAAGGCAGGCCACAAAGGTCGTGGTCAGGATGTTGGCCGGCTTAGACAGCTGCCTCGCGTCCTGCTCGCCCACGACCAGAATGCGTCGGTCCGCGAGGTTGCCGCGCATCTCGGCGCTGATCAACCCTACGCCCAGCCCGGCGTTCAAATAGGTCTCCATCGGGCCGTCACCCACATCGCGCGGTTGCATGATCGTCACCAGTGATCGGTTGGCGAAGAGCGCCAGCGGTGAAAAGTCGCAGGTGAGTCTGGTGTTGGCGGAAAGGAACGGAGGGTTATCGAAGCGGGCAGCGTGCTTGATCTTCACGTCGTCACCATGCACATTGGCGACGATCAATGAGCAGCCGCCCATCGGCGGATCGTGACGAATGAATGCCGCGATGTTGCCGTCACGATCGACGGGGGGCAACTCGGCCAGACGCTGCGAGAACTCGTCGCTGATCGCCAGCGACACGAGATCATTGATGCCCGGCGCATTCTTCGCGGCATCCCAGCGTTGCAGGACATCGAAGAGCAATTGCGATTGCGCTGATGGCCCGATCGCGACGCGGTCGCCATCGGCGGCGAGCAGCACCTCCTGTTCGGGCAATTCGCTGATGGCCAAGCCGAAGCGCGGCTCGCGCACGCGCACCTGCAGCGTGCGAAGCAGTTCGCGCGTCCGCTCTTCGCCCAAATCAGTGACCACAACCCACTCTCCGGCATTGCGCGCGACGAATGTGCATGAACGGCCGAAGCACCCGTCGAAGAGTTCCGCTTCATCCCGCTTCAATGATGTGGCAAGCGACGCCCAGACCTTCGAGACGGCGGACTCGCCCGCGAGCGAAGTCAGCCACGAGGCAAGCGGACGCGGCGCGAGATCACGCCGCAGTTGGGCCGCGTTGTCGATGTGAATCAGGAGCTTGGCGTCAGGTGGAGCAAGCCGCGCGGCAATCCACAGGCCGAAGTTTTTTGCGTCGATTGCATCGGCCGCGGGGTTTGACGCCGGCGCAGCGGTGACTTCCGCCGGTGACGCCACTTGTCGGGGCGTCGCGAACGCGAGAAGCAAAGCCATCAAAATCGTGCTGAGCAGGGCCATCAAACCCATCGTACCGGCGAGCGCGAAGTGCGATTCACATCGTCGCGCATTTCCTGCCCATCGGGGGTCGTCGCCGGCTGTGGCGCGGCTTTGTTCAACCCTTGATTTTCCGGGTGCGAGAACTCCTCAACCGAGAACGGCGCGTCAACGGATCCCGGTGCCGGCTGCAAGTTGGGAGCCGGGCGACCAAGCCGCTGACCAGCGTCGGAAGTCGGCACGAACTTCGGTGAGGAAATGGATCGAATCGTCTGCATCATCGAGCCCCAGCGCTCCTGCTGCTGCTGGACATCGTGACGAATCGCCTGGGGAATCGTGGTGTCGACCGGCCTGCGAACCTGGGGCGAGGCCTCGAAAACGCGCCAGCCAATGGCCAGCGCGACGCCAGCGACCGCCAGCATGCACAACCGGCCGGCCCAAAGTCGCAAGCGGCGACGCCGCGCGACTTCCTTGCCGACGCGCATGTACCCGAGGCGGCCCATGATCGAACGCGAGAAGTCGGGCGCACTGCCGGCGATCGGCGAGCGCGACAGGTCGTTCAGCGCCGCGTTCCAATCGCGATCGGGATCAACGTGGCTCACAGCCACACCTCCTCGGCGTGCTGCTGCATGCTCTTGCTGGATTCAATGACGCTGCGCATGCGACGTCGCGCGCGGTGCAGATGACTCTTCACCGTGCCTTCGGGCATGTCGAGATACACCGCGATGTCGGTGATCGGCCAGTTCTGCTGATGAAAGAGCAGCACGATCTCGCGCTGCAACGGAGCGAGCTTCTCGAGCGCCGCATCAATCGTAATGCGCAGATTCGCAATCGACTCGGCCCGAGCGATCGCGCCGCCGGGGGAGTTCTCCGTCTGCTCCTGTCGATCGCCGACGACATCGCTGTCGTACGTCGGCTTATGCTTCTGCATCGCGTTCACATACAACCGCTTGGCGATGGTGAACAGCCAAGTGCTGAAGCGGAAGCGCGAATCGAATCGATCCAGGTTCTTGAGCACGCGCACGAACGCTTCCTGCACGATGTCTTCAGCAACGTCGGGTCTCCCCGACATTCGAAGCATGAACGCGTAGAGCGCCTCCTGGTGTGCTCTGATCAGGGCTTCGATAGCCATGCCGTCACCCTTGCGGGCGCGGCGGATCAGCGTGTGCTCGGAAGACCTCTCCAGCATCGGCATGTCATTGTACCCAACCGCCCGGACCACCGGAAGTTGCCGAACAGAAAGCTCCGCCAGCGATCAGAGTTGTCCTGCAGACAAGTCATTGGCCCATGGATTCTGCCGGTGGATCGGGGCTGAAGAACCGGTCCAAAACCGCCCTTGGCGACGCCGAGACCCATTGATGCGCTGCCCGATAATCACCCAATCTGGAGAAGGCGGATCAATTGCCGCGTCCATCTTGCCCGCAACAGAAGCCCATCTCACGAAGCGAGGCCGCGAACCCGATGCACGTTATCGATGGTGAAGGTATCGAGATTGCATGCAGACGTTTGACGCTTGTCCGTAACCTGTGAAAGTCGAGAACTCCGGTGGTTCCTCAGCTGGGATCAATCCATCTCATCGAAACGAAGCGTGCGATGGCTCGCCGATTGCGCAGCCGCGCCTTCACGTTGATCGAGTTGATCGTCGTGGTCGTGATCATCGCGATCCTCGTCGGCATCGCCATGCCGAAGTACTACGACCACAGCCTGGCCGCCAGGAACTCCGCGGATGCGGCGTCCATTGGCGCCATCAACACCGCCTTGAAGCTGGCCTTCATGGATCATCGCATGACCGAGGCGCCAGCTTCGCAGTGGATTGATGATGTCGATGACATCGCGGCGATCATGAACAACAGCGCGCTGCCTGACGGCTTGACCACCTCATCAGGCAAGGTCGTCGATCGCCGCGGCAACACGTACACGCTCACGGCGGAATCGGCCGCGAATGCGGGCGCCCTCACCCAGGATTGATCGCCGATCCTGCACGAACGCCGTTCATTCGCCGGCGTATGTCTTCAGCGCGGCGTCAACGATCTCAATTGGATGCTTCGC
Organism: uncultured Isosphaeraceae bacterium; assembly: GCA_964498045.1. Lineage (GTDB taxonomy): Bacteria > Planctomycetota > Phycisphaerae > Phycisphaerales > SM1A02 > DATKJG01. The sequence continues at coordinate 1,297 of CAZCGB010000237.1, read as the reverse complement.
CTTACGGCCGTTCATTCCGTCATGAACCTGTTGGCGGCAACTTGTTCCCGGCGCGCAGACGATTGATGCAGGGCTTTCGCGCAATTGCGCGAACAGGCTCTGCTCGCCGATCTTCATGGAGAGTTCGTAGTGATCACGGGCATAGCCGAATTGGCCCGCCATTCCACAGCAACCTGAATCGAGTACGGTCAGTTGGTTCCCGAGCAGGCGGCGGAGAATCTTCGCTGAGGAATCCACGCCCCACAACGCTTTCTGATGGCAGTGACCATGCAGCACGACTGGAGATGAAGACACCTGACTGGCGGCTGGCGACTTCGGATGTTGCTCCCAGTTGGCTTCAATGAATTGCTCGACCAGGAACGATTTGCTTGCAAAATCGCGCAGCGTGCCGATGTCCATGCCGAGGTCGAGTTCCAGCCATTCATCCTTGATCGCACTCAAGCAACTCGGCTCGCACGCGACGACTGCGATCGCCTCCTCTCGCCGCACCGCGTCCAACAACGCGCTGGCGGAAGCCCGACACACTTCTTGTGCGCGATCAAGCATGCCCGTCGACAGGAAAGTCCGGCCGCAACATCCCGCATCCGGCAGCGCCACGCGATAGCCGAAGGCTTCGAGCACGTTGATCGCCGCTCGACCGATGTGCGGTTCGTTATATGTGGTGAAACAATCGGCAAACAGCACAACGGTTGGACGCTTCTCTTCGTCTTGCCCTGACATGCGGCCGCCGAACCACCGAAACAGTGATTGCCCAAACGTCGGCAGCTCGCGTTTCGGATGGAATCCCAACATTCGAGTTGCGACTGCTCGCGTAAGAGCCAGACGATTCGCGACGTTCGCGATCGGATAAAGCGACGAGCCCAGGCGATTGAGCGATCTCACATTGGCGATGAGCTTCGTCGCAAATGGAACACGCGCGCCCTGCGCGAATCCCTGTGCGGTGTACTCGGCCTTGAGTTTGGCGATGTCCACGTTGCTCGGGCACTCGCTCTTGCATGCCTTGCATGAGAGGCAGAGATCGAGCGTCGCCTCGGTTTCCGCATCGTTCCATGCAGGGGTTTTGCCTTCAACCGAAATTTGGCCCGTGATGGCCAGGCGCAACGCGTTTCCGCGGCCGCGCGTGGCGTGGCGTTCGTCGAGCGTCGCCCGATATGACGGGCACATCGTGCCCCCCTTCATCTTGCGGCAGACCCCTGCACCATTGCACATCTCCACTGCTTCGCCGAAACCATGCTCGCGCTCGTAGCGGAAAAACGTCTTGATCGCGGGCACGTCCACGAACGCATCATGCGGCTTG
>CAZCGB010000236.1:0-5265 GCA_964498045.1 uncultured Isosphaeraceae bacterium | reverse complement strand
GTCCTTGCGCAGCACCGGCAGCGAAACCGCCGCTTTCACCTGCTCGATGTATCCAAGGTGGCCGCCGAAGAAGGTTTCGTCGGTCAGCACGCTCAGCGCACTGGCTCCGGCTTCCGCGTACATTTTGGCGATGGCGACCGGATCGAAGTCTTCGCGAATCACCCCGGCGGTAGGGCTGCGCCGCTTGATCTCGGCGATCACACGCGTCGTGCGCCGCACCGGCGCGGGATCGAACACCGCCGCGAAGAAGTTCCGCGCAGGCTCCTGCTGTGCGCACACCACCTGGAGTGTGCTGATGGGCGTGGCGATCTTCGCCTTGGCGACCTCGACCCGCTTGTGCGCGAGGATGCGCTCAAGCGTGATTGGCGGCGGAACGGGTGATTCGCCGTTGCCGGGATGGGAGGGCGGTGAGGTCATTCGATGCAAGAGGATGCGCGGCTCGATCGTGGCGGCTCTGGCCATCGCCTGCGCCGTGCTCATGACGGGTCAAGTTATAGCCGCCGCACAAGGAGCCGACCAATCGCCTGCGAGCGCTGCGGATTCGACCTCCACCGCTCCGGCTGCGCCGGCGCGGACGCTGAACCGCGCCGATCTTGTGACGCTTGGGCTCGCCGTGCTATCGATGACGCTGATTGCCGCCACGCGCTGGCATCGGCTTGATCGCGCGTCGAAGCGGTCGGTGGCGTTTTCGCCGGCGTCCGCGTTCTTCCTGCTCGGCGCCATGTTCCTGCTCGCCCCGATCGGGTCGGCGATCGCGCAGACGTTCTTCGGAGTTCAACTTCCTGAAGGCGCATCGCCGGCGTCGATGAAGGCGTCTGATCTCGGCAAGCTCATGCTCGCGGCATGCATCGCGCGCGGCCTTGGCGTCGGCGCGTACGTCTTCACGCAGGCCCAGGCGAGGCCTCCCCATCCCGATCGTCGCGCGGGGCTGGTGCTGTCGATCGCGATTGGGACGGCTGGACTGCTCTTGACTTGGCCGCTGGTGCTTGCAGTTGTTTCGCTTGCGGGTCTGCTTGCGGGCGCGCCGCCGGAGGAGATCGCCCATGACACGTTGCGGCAATTGTCGCAGGGCCCACTGACAGGATGGACGGCGGTGATGGCGGCGCTGGTCGTCATCGCCGGGCCGATCATCGAGGAAGTGATGTATCGCGGACTGCTGCAGGAAGCGATGCGCCGTGCCGGCGCCTCGCCGTGGCAGGCGATCCTCCTCACCAGCGTGCTCTTCGCGCTCGCGCACGTCGGCGTGGTTGAGGCCCACGCGCTGCTGGGGTTGTTCGTGCTCGGGCTCGGCCTCGGATGGTCCTACGAACGGACCGGCCGACTCTGGGCGCCCATCGTCATGCACATGCTGTTCAACACAGGCAACCTGCTTATGGCGCGCGCGATGTGAGCAACGCGGAACTTGAACGACGGCTCCCAACCCGGGGCGGCGCTCGGCCTGGCTGCTCCGCTGCGCGGCGGCCATGCGTGCGCTCTGCCCCGGCTTGGCTGGCGAATTGAACATACTGACGATTCCATGGTCCTCGCTTCGGCGTTTCGGCGTTTCCATATCATGTGCCCATGAGCAAGCGCGTCATCCTCACCGGCGACACACCCACCGGCCAGCTCCACCTCGGCCATTACGTCGGCAGCGTCAAGCGTCGCGTTGAACTGCAGGATTCCTGCGAGTGCTATTTCATTCTCGCCAACTATCACGCGTACACCACGCGCGTTGAGAATCCCAAGGAGATCCGCCGCGACTGCATCGAGATCGTGCGCGATTACCTCGCGATGGGCATCGACCCGGCGAAGGCGACGATCTTCCTCCAGAGCGAAATCCCAGCGATCACCGAACTGACGTTCCTCTTCGCCATGCTTCTGCCGTTCAACCGTGTCATGCGCAATCCAACGCTGAAGGACGAGATCAAGGTCAAAGGCCTGGGCGAGAACTATTCCTTCGGCTTTCCGCTCTACGCCGTCGGGCAGACGGCTGACATCCTCGCTTTCCGCGCGCAAGGCGTGCCCGTGGGCGAGGATCAGGTGCCGCACCTGGAGATGACGCGCGAAGTGGCGCGACGCTTCAATCAGATGTTCTGTGGCGTGAGCGATCAGGCCGAGGACGACGACCACGTCAAGCTTGGCGGGGTGTTCCACATTCCCCATGCCGACGTCGGCAAGGTCGGCCGTCTGGTCGGCATCGACGGCGTGAACAAGATGTCCAAGTCGCTGGGCAACGCCATCTTCATCAGCGATGACGAAAAGACCATCAAGAAGAAGATCGGCCAGATATTCACCGGCCGGCAGTCGCTGACCGAGAAAGGCGACACGAATAACGCGCTGTTCCAGTACGTTCGCACGTTCATCACCGACGAAGACCGGGTGAAGGAACTGGAGCGCAAGTACGCCGAAGGCGACAACATCGGCGACGGGCACGTGAAGGCAGAGGTCGCCGAAGCGGTGAACAAACTGCTCACGCCCATGCGCGAGCGGCGCAAGCAGTACGAAGGAAGTGACGAGCCGATCCTGAGGATCCTCAAGGAAGGGAGCGCACGGGCGATCGCTGCGACGGAGAAGACCCTCGCGCTGGCGAAGGACGCCGCCGGGTGCGGGTTCTTCGCGCGCGAAGTGCGCTATGCCTGACGGCCGCACGCCGTTCAGAACGCGAAGATGAAGTCCAGCACCTTTGTGAAAAGGCCCTTGGTGGCGGCTTCCTTGATCGCGCCCTTGTTCACCTTCTCGATTGACAGGTCGTGGATCTGATTGCTCAAAAGCGTGTTCAGAGGCGTGATGTCATCCGGGCGGCAGATGCCGGTGAGCTTCATCGTCTGCTCTTCCTTGTCGGTCTTGATGTACGTGCGGGCCTCAAGCACGAGGTTGCCGTTGGGAAGGACTTCGATGACCTCAGCGGTGATGCGCGCGGTCAGGTCATCCTTGCGGGCGTAATCGCCCTCGCCCTTGAAGTCCTTTGTGAACTCAAGGCCGACCGTCGGCAGCTGATCGTTGTCGTCCGCGAGGAGGAAATCGGTCCAGCCGTACATCGGGAAATCGTTCACCCCGCCGTCATACGTGCTGTCCTTCTTGGTCTCCAGGTCCTGCGAGCTCTTCGCGGCGCTGGTCTCGCGCACGATGATCTGCACCAGATCGTGTTCGACGAACTCGCGCGGCTTCGGCGGGGCGATCGCGAACATGCTCACATCGCGCAGCGCGTGCGGCTCGTACTCCCGCTCATTGTTGGGATTCTGCGTGACGGGCGTCGTCACCAGCAGTGAACTGGAGGGCGGCGCGTCGGCCCCAGGCAGCGCGGGGATGGCTTGAGCCGGATTCGGCTGACCAGCGGCCGCGGGCTCCTGCTGCGCGATCGCGAGGGGCGACAGCGTGAGAAGACACGCTGCGGAGATGGACATGGAGAGGGTGTTGGTCATGGTGTTCCTGTCGCTACGACGCTCGCGCCGCGGTTCATTTCCTTCCAAGATCGACGACGGCTTCGTTGGGGCCGGTGACCGTGGCAAGGAACGAGTCGCGCTCGCCGGTCTTGCGGAATTCCAACGCGTCGCCGATTGAGCCTTCCGCGCGGGCTTCGGCCTGCAGCGAGATCGCCACGCCGCCTACAAGGCAGCGGATGGTCACCAGTTGCCCGCGCTTGACCGTCGCTTCGCGGTCGATGTCGCGCACGCGGATGGTCTCACCTGCGTGCATCGAGCGCGAGGCGCTTCTTCCGACCACGCTGGCGCGCGGCGCGACCTGCATCGCCTCCGATGGCGACAACCAGGATTCGACCGTCTCAATGTCCGCTTCAGTGATCGCATCGCTTCGGGAAACGTCGCGGCGAAGGCGCGAGACCGGAGTTTGTCGCTGTACGAGCAACGTCACCTGGCCCCGGCTTTCAGCCGCATTGCCGTTCCATGCGCGAATCGAGAACGCCAGTCGATCCCCCGCGAACGAGCCGAGCGGCTGGACTTCGAATCGCCCGTCGGCAAGATCGGTCTGCAGCAGAGCCTTGTCCTCGTCGGCGATGCGCACGCGGATGCTCCGCGGATCGACGCGCAGATTGGCGATGATGAGGTTGGCGATCGAGCCGCCGATGGTCTGCACGTTGACCATCGCATCCAGCGCGATGGAGTTTGCTTCCGGATCAATCGGCGTCGGCTTCTGTTCAGGCGCTGCTGCGCCTTCGATGGCATTGGCGGTCATCGCCTGGGGAGGTGGCGCCGCCTCATCGCGCTGCGGCCGCACGATCACGCTGCGGCCGGAAAGATCCACTTTCGCCCAGTTCACGCCCGCGGCATCAAGAGCCTTGCGCACCTCGGCGACGGTGATCTCCATGGGTTTGCCGCGGGTCTTCATCGCGCCGACCTGCACGCTGGCAAGCCGCTGCGCCTCATCGCCTTCAAGCGACGCGACGTCGCCGAGCGTGACGATGTTGGTTTCGCCCTGATGCCGGGCCGCGCTCTTGAGCGTGATGGTGTCGGCGTGGGCGCCGGTGAACATCGAAATCGCGACGAGCGAAGCAAGGATGGTGTGCGTGGGAGAAATCATGGTTCGTGCTCGTTATCTACTCACTGCCGCTGACTGCGTCGGGTTTAGAACCGCCTCAACTGCGACACGGTGCGCAGCGTTTCGTCGGCGGCCTGGATGGTCTGGCTGTTCATCTCGAAGGCGCGCTGCGTGCGAATGAGATTGACCAGCTCCGTCACGGGATCGACGTTCGACCCTTCGAGGAATCCCTGCCGAATCGCGCCGCGGCCGTCTTCCAGCGGATCGCCTACGAGCGGCTCACCCGACGCCTGGCTGGGGATGAACAGGTTTTCGCCGACCTGCTCCAGGCCGGCCGGATTGATGAATTGCGCGAGCTGGATCGTGCCAAGCTCGATCGGGTCGGTCTGGCCCGCCACTGTGACGCTGACCGTGCCGTCGGTGCGGACCGTCACGCCCGTGGTGTTGGCCGGAAGCTGGAACTCAGGAATGAGCTTTCGACCCTGGTCGGTGGCGAGCACGATTTCGCCGTCGCTGTTGAGCGTGAAGTTCCCGGCACGCGTGTAGGCGATGCCCTCGCCGACGTCCTGGTCGACTTCGACCTGGAAGAAGCCGTTGCCTTCGATCATGAGATCGAGCGGCTTCTCGGTGCTGAGCGCGGGGCCCTGCTGGAAGTTGAGTTGCGTGCCCGAGACCTGCACCCCGAGGCCGACGTACAGGCCGATGGGATTCTCATCGCCGTTGCTGTTGAGCGTGCCGGGCTGCTGCAACTCCTGATAGAAGAGGTCCTGGAAGTTGGTGCGGCTGGACTTG
>CAZCGB010000235.1:0-5268 GCA_964498045.1 uncultured Isosphaeraceae bacterium | reverse complement strand
GAAGGGTTACATGCGCTTCAAGGGATTGGCGAAGAATGACCCCGCACGCGAGCAGTATCAATTGTGGATCTTCGACGCCGGCCGCAAGGCGGAGTATCCCGTCGATGGCGGCGTGTTCGACATCACCGCCGACGGCGAGGTGGTCATTCCCATCGATCCCAAACTGCACGTCTTCAACGCGAGCATGTTTGCGGTGACTGTGGAGAAGCCCGGAGGCGTTGCCCGATCCGATCGAGAACGCATCCCCGCGCTGGCCAAGCCGGCGGAATAGGTGCGTTCTTGAAAGTCAGTTTCGTCACTCGGACTTCAACTCAATTTCCGTCTCGATGTCGCGCGCCTTCTGTGTGTCGTAGTTCAATTTCACCTTCGCGCCGGGCTTGCCGGTGACGAGGAAGCGGTAGGTGCGGCGGCCTTCGCCGGGGATGCCGCTTTCGTTGACGATGATGTTCTTGCGATGCTCGACGGGCTCGATGGTCTTGTCGAGGCGGTCGCTGATCGTGCCGGAGGTGACGACCGTCACGCCCTCACCGGACAACGTGAGCGTGTCGGGCATGCCGATCTTCTGCGAGGCCGCCCATGCGGTGCGCGTGGGGATGATCTTGCTGTTGCCGACTTCGCAGGTGATCTGCCAGAGGTCGCCGCCGAGGTTCTTCGCTTCGGTCCACTCGAATGAAAGCAATGGCATGTTCTCGGCGTGGAACATCGTGAACGCGAAATTGCGATGGCATTCCTCCTCGAGCATCCATGGCGGAGGGATGCGGCTGGAATATTTGGTTCCGCCGCCGATGAGAACCTTGCCGAGCGTCGGATGGTTGAACTCGGTGTAGTCAGTGAGGGTCTGTCCGAAGAGCATGCGGTCCTGCCAGCGCATGCGACGGAGCTGCTGTTCGCTCACGCCTGGCGCACCGCCGAAGCGTCCGCCGCCGCCTCCGCCCCCTGCAGGTGGACCGCCACCCGTTGCGGGCGCGCCGGTCGTGGGAGATCCCGCTCCGCCGCGACCTCGTCCGCCGCCTCCGGCCGCCGCAGCGACCTGTGCCGCGGTGTCGGTGGAATGCACGGGCTCATCGCCCCAGATCTGGCCATCGTTCCACAGTTCGTTGGTGAAGCTGACGATGCCCAATCCTTCCGCCAGCCAGTTGATGAATCCGCCATGCACGGTGTACAGGTCGGCGTAGATGATCATGTAGTTGTAATAAGGAATCAGTTCCTGCCCGGCCAAGCCAAGTTTGTCGTACACCGCCACGTCGGCGCGGGAATACGTTGAATCAAGATAATCCGCGCCCGGGCCGCGCAGAATCATGCCGCCAGCGTTGTGATACGACTGGCCGGCCGCGATGTTGGGCTTGCTCATGATGAAGTCGACGATGGCCTTCACCTCGGGCTTGTCCAGCGGCCGCTCGCCCGCTCCGCCCTGGATGTAATTCGGCTGCCAGTCGGTGGGCCAGTTGCGGTTCATGTCGTAGCCGCCGAGGTCGTCCTCATTCACCTGGCCGTCGCCGTCGTTGTCGATGCCTTCCTCGCCGGCCGGGCTCCAGCCGCCCTTGAGCGGATACTCCACGCGCTCGAAGATGCGCGGGTCCTTCTCATTGCGGCGGAACATGCCGTTGGGGTCCTCGCGCCACATCTGGCCGATGTGCCCGTCGCCGTTGAGGTCCTCAGCCGAGTCCTCATCCAGCAGGCCGTCGTAGTCATTGTCGGTCGGCCGCTGCCCGCTGCGGAAGTCGCTTGAAGTGGTCGCGTGATCAAACCAACCTTGCCGGCCGTCGGGGTTCTGCGACGGAAGGAAGTAGAACGCGGTGCGGTCGATGAGGTCGGTGAGCTGCTTCACCTGGCCGTAGCTTTTGGTGAGGTACCACATGGAATACACGACGACTTCGCCGGCCTGGATTTCGTTGCCATGCACGTTGCCGTCGATCCACATGGCGGGCTTGTCGGTGTCCTTACCGGTCTTGGCGTTGTTGAGGACGAACACGAACATCTCACGACCCTGTTCGCTCTTGCCGATCGACTGCATCGTCAGCAGGTCGGGATACGCGGCGACGAGCTTCTTGCACACGCCGATGAGTTCGTCGTAGTCGTAGAAGCGATTCCACGCGACATCCACTTTGGAGGGAAGCTGCTGCTGCGCATCTGCGCGAGAAGCGAACCACAGAGGCACGGAGGCACAGAGAAGGGCGAGAAGGGTGTTCAGTCGATTGCGCATGGCTCGTCCGATCGTTCGATCCAGAATCCAGAATCCAAAATCCAGAATCTCTCTCTCTGTGCCTCTGTGGTTCAATCGAGCCGTCACTTCGCCTCAGCCTTGAACGTCAGGTGCTGATCGCCCAGGTGCGGGTTGGTGATGTCGATGGTGACGTCGCTGCCGTCGGCTGCGCGGATGATCCAGCGATACGTGACCCGGTCGCCCGAGCCGCCGATGCCGTAGGTCTTGTTCACGCGATCGCCGGTGATGATGTCGTCGATGGGTGTGGAGATGCGCACGACCGAGGGGAAGATCGAACGGTTCCTGCGCGCCATCGCGGTGGCGGTGGGCAGGTAGCCGTCGTTGATCACGCCCAGGCGCACCTCGTACAGGCCGTCCGCGAGTTTCACGACTTCCGGCCCCTGCACGCTGATGCGCGGTCGCCGGCCGAGCACATCCATGACAAACAGCGTCTGCTTGGCGGCGAGGGCGTCGAGTTCGGCTGCGGGCGGGTTGATCTGGAAGCCGGGCACGAAGCCGCCGATCTCGACCTTGCCGAGCGTGGGATGATCAAAGGCCTTCCATTCGATGAAGCCTTCCTTGTTGCGCTGCGTGTCGGAGTATTTCAGCCACGCCGCGCCCTCGGCATCGTCGGGCTTGCTGGCGTCGCCGCCGGATTGGTTTCCTCCGCCACTACCCTGCGCGCCGCCCGCGCCCGGAGGACCACCGCCGCCACCTGCGCCAGGTCCGCCGCCGCCGCCTCGTCGTCCACCACCGCGTCGTCCGCCGCCGGGGGGGCCGCCCGCGGGCGGACCTTGCTGCGGCGCATCTTGAGGAGCAGCAGCCGGGGCGCCGTTCGACGCCGGCGCCTCAGCCGTCGTTTGCGGTTTCGCGTCCGCCGAAGTGACCGGCGCGCGCTTCGCCGTGAAATCCAATCCTTCACCCGCCATCGAGTACTTGCCGCGCAACTCATCGTCCTTGAAGTTCACGTCATACGTGGCCTCCTGCCCGCCGAAGTCGCCGGTCATCTTCGCATTGCCCGTCGCGGGATCGAACGTGCCGGCGAGTTTCACGGTCATCCCCATCGTCGTCGTTGTGCCGGTGATCGAGTTGTCGGGCGCGAGCGTCAGCGTGAACGTGTACGGCACATCGCCCATGTTCTCGACGTTCACGCTGCCGGCCCAGTCGCCGCTCACCGCGTCGCGCGGCTTGCCCCCCGCCGCGTTTCCCCCCGCGTTGTTCTTCGGCTCCTCCTTCGCGTCCGGCCGACCCCACACGGTGGACGCGAAACTCGGAATGCCGCGCTGCGCGTACACCCACGCCTCGAAACTTCCAGCCGTGTCACTTCCACTCGCTCTCGATTGTCCGGTCAGTTCCTTGTACTTCTTGGCGATGTCCTTGTAATACTCCACGTCGCCGCCATCCAGATCGCGCGGCGCGCCCGAAGGTTCGCTGCCTCGGCCATCGGGCACGTTGATCAAGTTGTCGTGCCGGCCGTAGGTGATCATCGCCACCAGGTTCTTGCGCTGGATCACGAAGTCCGCCAGCGCGAGCGACTCCGGCTCGCTCAGCGGCATCGATCCCGCATCCATCGCGTGCTCGGGGTAGCGGTGCATGAAGTTGCGGTCCAGATCGACCTCGCCCACGCCATCTTCGCCGATAGAACCGTCGTCATCCACGTCCAGGCCTTCGACGTACAGCGAATACACCGCCTTCTCGCCCTTCGCGGCGTCAGCGCGCTTGAGCAGGCGCGGCTCGTTCGGGTCGGCCATGTGCGTGGCGCGGTCATCGAGTGGCGGATTGATGCGGCGCATCTGCGTGATCACGCCGTCGCCGTTGATGTCCTGCGGCCCGTCCTCATCCACCGCGCCGTCGCGGTCGCTGTCCACGGGCCGCACGTTGCCGATGTGGCCGGCGTTGACTTTCGTCGAGGCGAACTCGTAGCCGTCGGGGTTGGCGCAGGGCACGATGTAGAACGTCGCGTCCTTGAGCAGGTCGGCGTGATCCTTCAGCAGGTCGCCAGCGACGCGCAGCGCGGTCTCCACGCTCACGCGCGAGCGGCCGTCAAGCCCCGCCACGATCATGATCGCAGGCTTGGTGTCAGCCTGATCAGCGTCGGCGGCGAGCGTGAGCATGAACACGTCGCGGCCCTGGCGCGTGCTGGCCAGAGAACGCATCGCGCACGTCGCGTTGTCGTCATCCATCTTCTGCAGCGCCATCTGCAGCGCGGCGAAGTCGGCGAGGTACTTCGTGTCCGATGCGGGCTTGCTTGCGGCGGATGGTTGACTTGCTGCCAAAGTCACCTGCGCCACCGTGGAGGATGCGGCGACCAGCGAGAGACCGCTCGACAGCAGCGCGGCGGACACGGCACACATTGAACGTGAATTCATGGCTTTTCCTGAGGGCGCGAACCAATGCGCGGACCGTCGGCGATGCATGCGGACAGCCGACCATTGCCAATGTACAGCATGCCCTGCTACCGATGAACGGGATTTCAGAGGCGATCGCGCCGGAATTTCCCGTAGAGTGCCGCCCTTCGCTCGCTTGAAGCCGACGGACCAGATCATGAACAAGCCCGCCAGCGATGGCCCAGACACGCAGCACACCGCGCCCCCCGCCAACGGCATGCCCCCCGGCATGCCCAGTTGGGGCAAGCGGCCGGCTGACCGCGATGAGGAGCTCTTCCTCGCCGGCCCGCGCAGCCGCACCGCCGAATTCGCCAGGCTCTTTCGCATCTCGCTCGAGTTCTTCCGCGGCTTCCGCCGCTTCCATTTCGTAGGCCCCTGCGTCACCGTCTTCGGCTCGGCACGGTTCAAGGAGGATCATCCGTACTACGCGCTGGCGCGCGAGACCGGCCGGGCCATCGCGCGCTCGGGACTGACGGTCATGACCGGCGGCGGGCCGGGTATCATGGAAGCCGCCAACCGCGGGGCACGCGACGTCGGCGGACGATCCATCGGCTGCAACATCATCCTGCCGATGGAGCAGCAGCCCAATCCGTATGTGGATTGGTTCATGGAGTTCAAATACTTCTTCGTGCGAAAGGTGATGCTCGCGAAGTATTCGTAAGCGTTCGTCGACCTGCC